>DATLVV010000187.1:0-3540 GCA_035577165.1 Steroidobacteraceae bacterium
GCCGTTCTTTACCAATCGCGCGGATCCGCAGGCCGCCGCTGTCGTGGCCCGCGGCTGCGTGTTGCTGTGGATTGCCGCCGGCTACCAGCTGTTCGACGGATTCAATATCAGCGCCAGCGCCTGTCTGCGCGGCGCCGGCGATGTCCGGCTTCCGGCTGTCATGGTACTTGCGTTATCTTGGCTGCTGTTCGTGCCGCTGGCACATAGCTTATCGTTTGCAGCAGGCGCCGGCTGGGTGGATTGGCTGCCGCAATTCGGGTTGGGAGCGGTTGGGGGATGGTTTGCGGCGTTGACCTATGTGTGCTGCCTTGGGTTGATGCTATTCGTTCGTTGGTGGTCCGGCGCGTGGCAGCGCATTGCGCTGCCGCTGACGTGAGAAGGATCATGCGTTTGAACCGAGCCGTCCTGGCGTTGATCTTGAGCATGCCGCCCGCCGTGTGGGCGAATTCCGCTGCGGGAATTCCAACGCCCGTGACTTTGGTCATGGCGGCGCAGGGCTTGCCGACCAGTGCCGTCAGCGTGGCCGTTCTCGATCTAGGTTCCGGGCGCCTGGTGCTCAGTCAGAACCCGGATACTCCGCGCAGTCCCGCCTCGACCATCAAGGTCGTCACCACGTTTGCGGCCCTGGACCTGTTGGGGCCGGCGTACACCTGGCATACGCAAGCCTCGATTCGCGGCGAGATCGAGGCCGGCGTGCTCGACGGAGATCTCTACCTGCATGGCGGCGGCGACCCCTACATGACCCTGGAGCGTTGGTGGAGTTTCGCGCAGGCGTTGCGCTCCCGCGGGCTCAAGGCGATTCACGGCGACATCGTCATCGACAATAGCGCGTTCTCCCTGCCGCCCGAGGATCCCGGAGAATTCGACGGCCGGCCGAATCGCGCCTACAACGTCGTGCCGGACGCCTTGATGGTGAATTTCCAATCGATCGAATTCCGGGTGGTACCCGATGCCGGCGCACGCCGGGTCGATGTCTTCGCTCATCCGGCCCCGGACAATCTCATTATAGAGAATCACGTGCGCTTCGCTGCGGGCCGCTGCGGCGGTGAAGCCGGGAGAGTCGATTTCAAAGTGGCTTCCGAAGACTGGGACCGGGTGGTGTTCAGCGGCGCCTTGTCCGCACATTGCGCAGAACGCAGTTTTACCCGTGTGCTGTTGCAGCCGGCCACGTATGCATTCGGTACCTTCGTTCAGTTGTGGCATGAACTCGGCGGCGAATTCTCCGGCAAGCTTCGCGTCGAGCCGGCGCCGCCCGATGTGCAACCGTTGCTCAGCTTCGACTCGCTGACTCTCGGCGAGATCGTGCGTCTGACCAATAAGTTCAGCAGCAATTTGATGGCGCGCGAGCTACTGCTGACCTTGGGCGGCGAACATTCGGGCAATCCCGCGACTCCCGAGAAGGGCGCCGCGGCGATCGAGGAGTGGGGCCGCGGACGCGCCCTCGATTTGCAGGGCATGGACATCGACAACGGCTCGGGGTTGTCACGGCACACGCGTATTTCGGCGCTGCAAATGGCGACGATCTTGAGCGCCGCGTATCACAGCCGCTTTGCGCCGGAATTTCTTGCCTCGCTGCCGCTCGCCGGAGTCGACGGCACCATGCGATCGCGGATGAAGACCGCCCCGGCGGGCGCCGTGAGACTGAAGACCGGGCATATCAACGGCGTCAGCGGAGTCGCCGGCTTCGTCACCACCGCCGCCGGCAAAAGCTACGTGCTGGTCTCCTTGGTCAATCATCCGCGGGCGGACTATGGCGCGGGCGAGCCGGTGCACGCAGCCCTCGTGTCCTGGATCCTCGACAACTTATAACTAGCCCGGGATTATTCACGAACGACTGAGCGCCTTTGATGGCTGGGCTGAAGGGTGAGGCCTTTTCCGGAGCGTGAAAAACAGGATGTTTTTCCCGCAGCCCCCAGGGATGGGTTCACGGCGGTCCGGAAAAGGCCCCGCCCTTCAGTCCAGCCTTGGGATGCTTGGTGGTTCGTGAATAGCCCCGGCTAGGGCCGCTCCATGTCCCAGAGGATTGCGGTCACGTCCTTGCGCAGCCAGACGCCGCAGCCGAGGTGGCGGAAGCGCCGGCGCAAGCGGCGTCGATACCATTCTCCAGGCCGCAGGTGCACGGCTCGATCAGTGCGGGATTGATCGCAATTTTCCCGCCAATCCTCGCGAGTCAACGCGGAGACGTACACCGCGGCGCGGCTCAGTCTGGCGAGATTTGCAATGGCTCGTGCCGCGTCGCGATCGTCCAGGTATTGCAGGACGTCGTAGCAGATGACCAGATCGGCGGGGGCTCGCGGTTGGAAGTCGACCACCGACCCCTTGGTCCAGCCGTATCGGGAACAGAGGTAGTCGCTGGCTTCCAGTCCCGCATAACGGGCGCTGGGCAGCGCCGCGGCGAAGGCCGTGCGCAGCAATCCGATGCCGCAGCCGGCATCCAGAATTTTGCGGATCGGGACCCGGGCGTGATGCAAAATCGCCGCGATCAACTGTGCGCGGCCGCGCATCTCGGCCGGCGTCGTCACGCGAGTGGCGGCATTGAGATAGTACTTTCGGAAGTAGGTGGAGTCGAAACGGGTGCGTTGTATTATATTGCCGCAGAACACGCATCGCGGGCCGTACGCGATGTGTTACTTCTGCTGCACCGCCGCCTCGGCGCTGGCCCTGGCATCTGCGCGCGACGTCTTGAAGTCGGCTTCCGCCTGATCCTTGCACGCCTTTTGAGCAGAGCCGCTCTGAGATTCGCAAGTCGCGAGGGCTACTTTGCGGGTGCCATCGGCTTTTGCGATGGCCACTTTGTAGGTTTGGTGTGCGGCATCGTTGTTGAATTGGATTTCCTGGTCATTGACCTTATCGTACGATTTATCCAGCGCGCTCTGCGCGCGTTCTTCGCTCTTCGTCACCTCGTTGTTGGCCTTCTGCTCGGCCTGGGCTACGTCCTTCGAAACATCTTCCGGCGACTTCGCCTTGTTGCAGCCGGCTAGCACTAGAGAAGCGACGACGAGAATGGGCATCAGGTATTCACGCATGCAATTTCCTTTGGTTATAGGGGGCGATCTGCCCGCGTGTTACCCTTCGTTCAATTCGAGCAATTATCCGCGTCGACCTTAGAGTAGCGCAGGAGCCCAACGGGCCGCTATAGCGACAAGATATCGAGGAAGCCGCGGCAATGCCGTTCGCTTGTGCCGTCATGCGATCCAGCAGCGAGTGCAAACTAGCTGCAACTTCTTCGCCCCTTCGGGGTTCTCAGACAGGGCATAAACGATACCAACAGCACGGGCTTCAATGTCACCTTCATGCGTTGCAGCAATTGGCAGGATGGGAGAACCGCTATGAAGCAATCAGCAGCCTTAAATAGAATTCCCGTGACATGCACGTTTCTTTTCGCAATGCTTGTCGCCGCCCGCGCCGGCGCCGAAGAGTATCTAAAATCGTATACGGTCACAGGCCGAGCGACGGTTCGGATCAAAGTTGACGACAGCAGGGTCCGAGTGGCCACTTCGGATACCAATCAAGTCGAGTTTCGGGTGACATCGGAAGGGT
>DATLVV010000188.1:0-5081 GCA_035577165.1 Steroidobacteraceae bacterium
GTGGCTGCACTCACGGCGATCAAGGCCGTCTCCGCGGCGGCCAGTCTGCCGTTCGAGCAGGGCCTGCTGTACGAGACCGAGCTCGCCAATGAATCGAAGGCAACCATCGAATCGAAGGCGCTGGTGCACATCTTCTTTGCCGAGCGAGGCACGCGCAAAGTGCCCGGCCTGCCGGCTGATGCGAAGGCACGGCCCATCGCGAGCGGCGGGGTGGTCGGTGCCGGAACCATGGGCGGCGGCATCGCCATCAGTTTCGCGAATGCAGGCCTGCCGGTAACCGTGATCGATGCCAGCCAGGAGGCGCTGGACCGTGGATTCGCGGTGATCGGCAAGACCTACGACTCCATGGTGAAGCGAGGCAGGTTGACCGCGGCGGACAAGGACCGGCGGATGGCGCTGATTCGCGGCAGTCTCAACTATGCGGACCTCGGCGATGCGGACGTGGCGATCGAGGCGGTCTACGAAAGCCTTGATCTCAAGAGGCAGATTTTCAGGAACCTCGACCGGGTCATGAAGCCGGGCGCCGTGCTGGCGACCAACACCTCGACGCTCGACGTCGCCCAGATCGCTGCGGCCACGCAGCGCCCCGCAGACGTGGTCGGGTTGCATTTCTTCTCGCCGGCCAACGTCATGCCCTTGCTCGAGGTGATACGCACCGATACCACGGGGCCGGCGGCGATCCGAACTGCGCTGGATTTGGCAAAAACCTTGCGGAAAACGCCCGTGCTGGCGCGGATTTGCTATGGCTTCATCGGCAATCGCATGATGGAGGGATACGCCCGCGAGGCGCAGCGCATGGTGCTGGAAGGCGCGACGCCGCGCCAAGTCGACGGTGCACTCGAGGCCTGGGGCATGGCAATGGGCATCCTGGCGGTATTCGACATGGCCGGAGTCGATGTGGGGGTCAACGTTCATCGCGCCAATGCGGACCGGTATCCGCCGGACCCTGCCTACTATCAAGCGGATGTCGCGCTGCACGCCGCCGGTAGACTCGGGCAGAAGACCGGCAAGGGATACTACAAATACTCCCCCGGTGACCGGACCCGCCATGACGATCCGGAGGCGATCGACATTTTGCGCGGCACGGCGCAACGGCTCGGTGTTCCGCAGCGTGCCCACAGCGCAAATGAAATCGTGGAACGATGTGTGTATCCGCTCATCAATGAGGGCATACGCATCGTGGAGGAAGGCGTGGCGCTGCGCGCCAGCGACGTGGATGTGGTGTGGTGCGCGGGCTATGGTTTCCCGAGGTATCGCGGCGGGCCGCTGTTCCACGCCGACACCATTGGTCTCAAGACGCTCCACGACGGCATCTTGAAATACCGCGATATCTTCGGTCCCATGCATTGGCAACCGGCGCCGCTGCTCACGCGTCTGGTGAGCGAGGGGCGTACGCTTAAGCAATGGGATGAGGCACGCGATTCCCAGTAGGAGAGACTCTTGAACGTAAAAGATCTGATCGCGATCGACGTGCACACGCATGCCGAGGTGTCGTGCCGCCAGCCGCAGGACGAAGTTTGGAAGGAATACGAGGATGCGGCTTCGAAGTATTTCAAGGCCGGCAAGCGGCCGACGATCGCCGAGACCATCACCTACTACCGCGAACGCAAGATCGGACTGGTGATGTTCACCGTCGATTCGGAGCACGAACTCGGCACCAAGCGCATCCCGAATGAGGAAGTCCGGGATGCTGCCCGCGAGAACAGCGACATCATGATGGCCTTCGCCAGCATCGATCCCCACAAGGGCAAAATGGGGGTGCGCGAGGCGCGACGGCTGCTCAAAGAGGGCGGCATCAGCGGCTTCAAGTTTCATCCCACCGCGCAGGGATTCTTCCCCAATGACCGCATGGCCTACGGACTCTACGAAGTGATCGCAGAGCACAAGCTACCGGCGATTTTCCACAGCGGGCACTCAGGCATCGGCACGGGGATGCCGGGCGGCGGGAAGATGCGCCTCAAGTACTCGAACCCGATTCATGTCGATGACGTGGCCGCCGATTTTCCGGACATGAAGGTCATCATCGCGCACCCCTCCTGGCCATGGCAGGACGAAGCATTGTCCGTGTGTCTGCACAAACCCAATGTGTACATCGATTTGTCGGGCTGGTCGCCCAAATACTTTCCGCCGCAGCTGGTGCAGTACGCGAACACGCAGCTCAAGCGCAAGATGCTGTTTGGCTCGGACTATCCGCTGATTGCTCCCGATCGCTGGATCAAGGACTTTCGCGAAGCGGCCTTCAAGCCCGAGGTTCACGATCTCATTCTCAAGGAAAACGCGATCGCGGCGCTGGGACTCGGCTAGGAGACAGGCAGGCAGGCTCCCGGAGAACCCGGTCTTCAGCGAAAAAAAGGGCGACCGGTTGTCCGGTCGCCCTTCGTAGCCTCGGGTTCGAGGCGATTGTGGGTTCTCTGTATGGTAGTTTCTTCTAAGAGCCACGCCCCCACTTGCGTGACCAATCGTAGTCCCTAATCAGAAGGTCTTCTTCACGATCAGCGCCCAGCCAAACGGCGGCGCGGGCGAGCCGGTGATGGTTCCCGCAAGCGAACTCAGGTCGAACTTCGAATAGAAGTAGTACTTGTTGAACAGGTTCGTGGCTTCGAGCCGCGCCGACAGATCGTTTTTCGCATTGCGCCATTCGAGGTGCGCGTTGGCCACCGTGAAACTGGCTACCTGACCGTAGAGAGCCGAGGGCGAGCCCGGCGCGGCCGCAGTATTGCTGCCGTTCTGCGGACCTTGGTAGTTGACATCAATGCGGGGTGTCACACTGCCGCCGCCGCTCAGAGGAACCGTATACTGGATGCCTGCGTGCGCCTGCTGCTTGATGAATCCGATCGGGGTCCCGGAAAGCAAATTGATCACCGCCGGATCGCTGGAGCAGGGACCGCTTCCGTTGGGATCGACGACCTGGGGGTTCACGCATTTCCAGTCCCAGTGCAGATACGATCCGGACACATCGATTTGCAGCCCTTCGACGGGGATCGCGGTGATCTCCGCCTCCACACCCGAGACCTTGGCATCGCCGGCGTTCTGCGGCAGTGCGCAGGGGCCGGGACCGCCGAATTGCGGGCAGCTCAAAAGCACCAACTGTGCGTCTTTGAAGTCGTTGTAGAACACGGCGGTATTGAACCGGACCTTGCGGTCGAACAGATCGGTCTTCACACCGATCTCGTACGAGGTCAGTTTCTCCGGACCAAACCCGATGGCCTGCTCGGCGTTGAACGGGCGCGGACCCACGCCGCCGGACTTGTAACCCGTGCCGACGGAAACATAGGCCATCACTTGGGGGTTGAATCGGTAATCGGCGCTGACGTGGTAGTCGGTGCGGTTGCCCTCGAACTTGGCCGTGCGACCCGACAACGCAGTGCCATTGGGGCCGTCATAACCGATCCCGTTCGCGGCACCCACCGGATCGACGAACGGATTGATCGTGACGCCGTCGAGGTTGTAGCGATAGTAGGTATAGCTCTTGGAGTCCTCCGAATAGCGCAGACCGCCGGTCAGGGACAGCGCGTCGGTGACATCCCAGGTCACCGTTCCAAATGCTGCCTTGGAGCTGGTCTTCACCGGGTCATTGCCGATGAACTGCAGCGGGAAGAGCGGGCAGGTGGGCGTGGGAAGCCCGCCGATGGCGGCGCACACGGGCGCCGGCGCTCCTATGGAGACGTAGCGGATGTCCTGCAGCGTGTAGTAGGTGGTCTTCTCGTCGGAGTAGTAGCCGCCCAGGGTGGCATGGACGCTCTTGCCGAAGTCCATGTTCAGGCGCAGTTCCTGGCTCCAGAACCAATGATCCAGCTGATTGTCGCCGAACTGGATTTGTGCCGGGGACAGGTCTTGGTCAATGCTGAACTCATTGGTCCAGTTGTGATAGCCGGTGATCGAGTTCAACTTCACCGAATCCGAGATGCGAATATCGAGGTTGAGCGCGAAGTCATAGGCGTCGTACGTATTGAGCTGGGGACCGGACGTCGCAGGCATGGGCAGGCCATTCAGCGGCGGGATAAGGCCCGCCTGAAAGCTGCCGGCGGCGTTGCCGAGCGTGGTGTAGTTGCACCACTTGCCGCACTGGAAGCGCGAGTCAAGAGGCAGTCCGTTCGGCGTCGCGGCATTGGGATTGGCATTGTTGCCGTACACCAGGACTTCCGCGCCGTTGTTGTGAGCGTCGTGAATGTAGTCGGCGCTGAAGAGTGCGTCGAACTGGTCCGACGGGTTGAAGCGCAGGCTGGCGCGCAGTGCGCGGTAGCCGACATCACCGAGCGCGTACTGCTTGCACTTGGTGCCTCCGCTGGGTGCCGGCACGCCGCTGGCCGGATCTTCACAGCCGTAGCTGTACACATTGACATAGCCGTCCTGATTCGCATACGCGCCGGCGATCCTCGCGAACAAGTGATCGGTGAGCTTGAAGTCCGCACCTGCGCGCATCTCGAGGCGGTTGCGGGTGCCGTAGGTGACCGCCGCATAACCATCGCCGTCGCCGGTGGGCTTTTTCGTGACGAAACGGATCGCGCCGCCTTCGGAGTTACGGCCCTCGAGCGTGCCCTGCGGCCCGCGCAGCACTTCCACGCGCTCAACATCCATCAGGTCGAAGTTGGCGCCCGTCAGGCGCGGATAGTAGACATCGTCGATGTACAGACCGACGCCGGGTTCGAAGGCGGGATCGAAGTCCGCCTGGCCGAAGCCGCGGATAAAAGCGGTCACCGATTCGCCGAAGGCGGCCGACTGCTGCCGGAACACCACGCTCGGCGCACTGCTCAATATGTCCGAGAGCTTGGTGGCGCCCTGCTGCTCGATCATTTCCGAGGTGAGCGCCGTGATGGCGATCGGCGTATCCTGCAATTTCTCCTCGCGGTACTGCGCGGTCACGACGATCTCGCCGAGCTGCGTCGAAGCCTCCGGCCCCGTTGCGGTGTCTGCTGCCATACCGAAGCCGCCGAGCAGCGCGCCAAGCGCCGCAAAGCTGCTTATCGCACACAACCGCAAGCTGGAAATCCGATCTGGAATAGGTCCCATCTCACGCCCCCCTCTAATTATCGATTATGACGACCCGCTACTACCGGCACGTCCACTTTTTTTGTAAGTAA
>DATLVV010000189.1:0-8287 GCA_035577165.1 Steroidobacteraceae bacterium
GTCCCTGCAGCTGCCCATGTACGAACCCGGCAATCCGGAGCGCAGCGACGCGGCCCGGGAATTGGTGGCGGAGCTCGCGTTGGCCGACGGGATCGTCCTGGGCTCACCCGGCTACCATGGCAGTATTTCCGGCCTCGTCAAGAATGCACTGGACTATGCCGAAGACCTGCGCCTGGATCCCCGCCCTTACTTCAGCGGCAGGGCCGTGGGCTGCATAGCGACTGCGGGCGGCTGGCCGGGCGCCGTGAACACGCTGGGCGCCCTGCGCGACATCGTTCATGCGCTGCGCGGTTGGCCGACGCCGCTCGGCGCGGCCATCAATTCGACGGAAAAGGTATTCGACGAGGCGGGAACGTGTCAGGTGCCGCGCATCGCGCAGATGCTCGACGTGATCGCCGCCGAAGTGTTGAGTTTTGTCCGAACCGAACGGAGAGAATAGAACAATGAAGAAGCGATACGCGGCGGGCATGTTGGCGGCAATTGCGTTCGGTTGGACATCGACTGCGGGGGCGGCCGCAGCGCCGGCGCCGGCCGACCTTGTCTTGCTTCACGGCAAGATCCATACAGAAGACGCCGGCCGCAGCGTCGTCGAGGCGCTCGCCGTGCGCGGCAATAGCATCGTTGCAGCAGGCTCGGATCAAGAAGTGAGTGCGCTTATCGGGCCCGGCACCCGCAAAGTCGATCTTGGCGGCCGGGTGGTGTTGCCGGGCATCATCGATGCACACGTGCATCCGGCGGAAAGTGCGCAGGATTACGGCAAGTGCAGTCTCGAGGACAAGGCGCTCAAACCGTCCGAGATCAAGGCGCGCGTCGCAAGCTGTCTGAAGAGACAGCCCGGCGAGCGCGGTGAGTGGTTCGAGGCAATCATGGTCAATCCGTCCGGACTCACACTGAGCCTGGCGGATCTGGATTCCATGTCGCCTGATCGGCCGCTGATGCTCACGGGGGCGGACGGGCATACCGTCTGGGTCAACTCCGCCGCATTGAAGCTCGCCAAGATCACGGCTGCAACCAAGGATCCGGCGGGCGGACGCATCGAGCACGACCCTGCGGGCATGCCTACGGGAACTCTGCGCGATACCGCCGCGGAAATCGCCGCTGCCGCGAAGCCCAAGGCAAGTCTCGAGCAAGAGGTGGCTCTGCTCGACCAGGCATTGAACGCCATGCGCGCGACCGGCATCACTTCGGTGCAGGACGCTTCCGTCGACGATCACGCGATGCAGCTCTACAAACGTTTGTACGACATGCACCGGCTGAACATGCGGGTGCGCGGATCATTCCATCTGCAGGACCTGCACGAATCCGCAGCTTCGCTGATCGACCGGGCCAGCCGATTCCGGGCGAAGTGGGCGATCGATCCCGACTTTTTGCGCGCCGATGCCATCAAGCTGTTTGCGGACGGCGTCATTGAATACCCGTCGCAGACGGCGGCCTTGCTCGAGCCCTACCTCGACGGCCAAGGTCGCCCGACCCAGAATCGCGGCCCGTCCTACTTCGTGCAGGACAATCTGAACCGCATCGTGACGGCGGCGGACGCCGCCGGTTTGACCGTACACATCCATGCGATCGGAGACCGTGCCGTGCGCTCCTCATTGGATGCGTTCGCAGATGCCAAAAAACACAACGGCGCGCTCGACAATCGCGGACAAATTGCCCATCTGGAGCTGATAGATCCGGCGGATTTTCCCCGCTTCAAGGAACTCGGCGTGATCGCGAATTTTCAGCTGTTGTGGGCGCAACTCGACGACTATACCGACGGCGCAACCATCAAATATATCGGTCCGGAGCGCGCGCGCCATCTTTATCCTGCGCGCTCGCTGCGCGATGCCGGCGCCAAAATCGCCGGCGGCAGCGATTGGGGGGTGAGCAGTTTCGATGCGTTCATCGCGATGGAACATGCCATGACGCGGTCGGAGCAGCGGGGGCGCCCGCCGCTGCTGCCAGAACAAAGTCTCACGCTGCAAGACATGGTGGATGCCTACACCATCAATGCCGCTTTCGCGCTGAAGCAGGAACGCACCACCGGCAGCATCGAGGCGGGCAAGCGGGGCGACTTCATCGTGCTCGATCGGAACATATTCTCGATGGATCCCTTCGATCTGCACGAGACGAAAGTAACGGCAACCTACCTGGATGGGCGCGAGGTGTATGCGGCGAAATAATGCAGAGAATTCGCGAAACCCTTTGACATAAATCGAGTTTGTCGCTGCGAGGAGACGCCGATCACGGTATCACCGGGCCTGCTTAGCCACTATCCTCACAACACACGAACCGTCCCCGGAATAGCAATTTATGGCAGGGCCGAAAAATACACCGTCCAGGGATATTTGGCACCTCAGCATCGAAGACTTGTTTGCACCGCTACCGGAGAAGACCCGTCTCGGTGGCCCCGGACCCTTCGTAATCAATCTCAGCGCTTCGACGGCGCCGATCGACCTGCCGGTGAAAACTTTTGCCGGTTATCAACACGCACACGTGTACCAAGTTCAGCGCACCGAGGATCGACGCATGCGTTATCGCCTGCGGCTCGGGCCATTCGACAATGAGGACCTGGCGGACGATGTCCTGCAACAAGTGCGCGATGTCTATCCCGGCGCCTTGACGGCCACGGTGGATGCCGACGACTTGCGCGCACTCGCACCCATTCAGGCAAAGATTGACGCCAAGGTCCGCGCTGAAGCACAGGCGAAGGCGGACGTTCAGGCAAAAATCGAGGCCAAGGCCAGGGCAGAAGCCCAGGCCCAGGCGGACATTCGGGCAAGAATTGAGGCGAAGGCCCAAGCGGAGGCGCGGGCCATAGCAGAAGCGCAGGCTAAGGCAGACGCACGGGCCCGAGCGGAGGCGCAAGCCCGGGCGGATGCGCTCGCCCGTGCGGAGGCAGAAGCCAAAGCCAGAGCTGAAGCGCTCGCGCGAGCCGAGGCAGAAGCCAAAGCGCGGGCCGAAGCGCTCGCCCGAGCGGAGGCAGAAGCCAGGGCCAGAGCGGAAGCGCTCGCCCGAGCGGAGGCGGAGGCCAAAGCCAAGGCCGAAGCACTCGCCCGAGCCGAGGCGGAAGCCAAAGCCAAGGCCGAAGCACTCGCCCGGGTGGAAGCAGAAGCCAAAGCCAAGGCGGAGGCGCAGGCGCGAGCGGAAGCAAAGGCTCGGGCCGAAGCGCAGGCACGAGCCGAAGCACAGGCGCGGGCGGAGGCGCAGGCTCGGGCCGAAGCGCAGGCGCGGGCGGAAGCGCAGGCCAAAGAGGAAGCCCGGGCCAGGGCGGAGGCGCTCGCCCGAGCCGAGGCAGAAGCCAAAGCCAAGGCGGAGGCGCTCGCCAGGGCGGAAGCGCTCGCCAAAGCCGAAGCAGAAGCCAAAGCCAGGGCGGAGGCACTCGCCAGGGCGGAAGCGCTCGCCAAAGCCGAGGCAGAAGCCAAAGCCAGAGCGGAGGCACAGGCCCAAGCGTTCGCCAGATCGGAGGCAGAAGCCAAGGCCAAGGCCGAAGCTCAGGCCAAGATCGATGCTCAGCGTTGGTCCGCGGAAAAGGAGTCCAAGAATCCGCCCGCTTCCCGCGCCCCGCGGGCAGCACCTGCATCGAACTCACTATTGTCGACGGTGGCCACCATGTCGCGCCGGTTCATCGCGGCAAAATCGGCCACCCCTTCCGCGCCGACAGTTTCATCGCGCCCGCCCGCGGCAATCCCTGTGCCGACGGCAACGCCTGCGCCGGCCAAGCCCGCGCCGAGCGCGCCGGTCGCGCGGCCCGTTGAGAAGCTCGACGCGCGTCTGCCCAGCCTGGAGAGCACGCAGACGATGCGCGCGCTGACGTCGTTCGAACTGGAGGATGAGGAAGCGTTGCGTTGGTTCGTGATTCAACTGTCGCAGTCGGAAGATGCCTTTGATCCGGAAACCGTACCCAACCTCGATATCTTCAGTGCTTACCGTTTGTATTCCGTAGCCGGGATCGATGAAGGCCGGATCGTGCATTCGCTGCGCCTGGGTTTTTTTGGTGAGGAAGTTTCCGCCGGCGCGGTCGCGAGCTATCTGACCGAGTACTACGAAAAGCCCACGATCAAGCGGGTGAGCGCCGCCGAGCGCGAACGATTTGCCGATTCGACTCTGGAACCACGCAAAGACGTGGGTGCGACGGGGAAACATGCGGTGATCGAAATCACCAACGAGCGGTATGTCCGCGAAAGGCGCATCGCGCGTCCTGCCGCCAAGTGATGTCACCCTGGAATTGCGGCGCCGGAGTTGAAGTTCAGGGTCCGCTCAGACAGGAATGAAAGCGCTGATCGACTCGATGGGCGTACCATTCTGTGGTGAGCTTTCGGGATATTTTCGGACTGTGCAGCTGGATGCGCGGTAGCGCGGCGCGGGGCGGGGGCCGTCCTTCCACCCGCTCAGCGAGTCCGAATACATGACGGTACAGCGGCGTCCGCTCGAAATCCGCAACCTTGCCTTGTTCCAGTGCGCTATGGATTGCACTGTCACTGAGGTTTAGTTTTTTGCCGAGTGCTCGCAGCGCCGATTCAGTGTTGCCGGGGTTCTCCGAATCGCCGTCATGCGGAATCAGCGCGCCATCGGGCACGAGCGGAATGCCGGAGATTCGGCTTACCGCGCTCTGAAACGCGGCGTTGCGGCTGGCGTATTGACCGGCATTGAAGTCGGCGAAGCGGTACAAGTACGAGTCGTAAGGGGCGGAGTAGGCCAACAGGTGCGCCGTGCCGAAGTATATGCCTCCGCGTCGCGTGAATACTTCGTCCGCGATGCTCGATTTGACAGGGTAGGGGTAGGGGACGGTGGAGGCGTACCGCTCGGCAAATTCGATGTTGACCTGCATCGGCCCGCGCGTGCGAACAGGATTTCGCTCTGCGAACAAGCTCCGGCCCATCGGTACAGCTCCAATGAAGTCCTCGAATATGTCGCTGAGATCTCTTTCCGTTCTCGCGCTGTCGATGCGATCGCTATAGGTTCGTCCGGTCGGCGACCGTAGCTGCAATGCGGTGTGGACCACGATTCGCGGCACCCCCGCCCGTTCGGCGCGGCTGTCGATCTCGCCCCAGGCAATGGCCGGCAGGCCCGGTACCACGGGATCGACGCGAAACCCGCTTTCTTGATCGATCACGGCGATCACCGCGCAAATGTTTTCGTGGGTGGGCTCAATCGACAGGACGTTCATTGCGGCGTAGATGTCGGTGGCCCAGCCGCTTCGCTCAGTCGCGTTGCGAGGCAGCGCCCTTTCAATCGATGCGCGTGCCTGAGCCGCACTGGACGTGGGAGCGGCGGGCGGCGGGCCGCTGGCGCAACCAGCCAAACAAATTACTGCGAGGCGAGGCAGCCATCGCGCATGCGGCGCGGGTAGCAGCCGTAAGAAACTCCTTACAGCCGATGAATCGAAACGGGAATGGATATGTGTCTCAAAAACGAGCAACGTTTGTTCCGCAGAGTAACTGGAGCGGATGCGCTCTCACAGCAGCAATACTACAAGGAACACGAATCATGGGTCGCGGAATTCTGCTTTGGCTATTGGGCGTTCCTCTTCCGATCATTCTCCTGCTCGCGATGTGTTCGCACCACTAGAAGAAGGGACCGGGGAAACCATATGGAACAACTAGAACCGTCGGCCACGGGAGCAGGTTTGGGTCCGCAAGCCACGTCGCCATCCGCGGTCTCCTGGCCCGCCATCATTGCCGGTGCCTTCGTGGCTGCAGCGGTATCTCTCGTGCTCCTGACGCTCGGATCCGGACTTGGATTTGCCGCGATTTCTCCGTGGCCGGGACACGGGATATCGGCGACCACATTCGTCGTCACGTCGGCAATCTGGCTGATCGTGACGCAATGGGTCTCCTCCGGATTCGGGGGATACGTCGCGGGCCGGTTGCGCACCCGATGGATGAATACGCACACGCACGAAGTATTTTTTCGGGATACGGCGCACGGCTTGATCACCTGGGCGGTTGCAACCGTGCTGGTGGCGGCAGTGTTCGCATCGTCGGCCCTGTCTGCCGGTGGCCGCGAGGCTGCCGCGTCCGGGGCGTCTGCGGCCTTGCAAAGCACGGTGCCTCAGCCTGAAAAGCGCATCGATGAACCTGCCGTCGACAGAGCGGACGCCGATGCCGTCCGTAAGGCCGCGTCGGAAGCGGCGGTTTACACGGCGCTATCCATGTTGGTCGGCGCCTTCATTGCCAGCGTGTCCGCGGCGCTCGGCGGCCGCCTCCGGGACGAGCACGTATAGCCGCTCAGCAGGAGCGTGTCACAGCAGGAGCGAAGCGCAGATTCAGGCTCCCGACCGGACCGGCGCAGGCTGCGGCGCGGGGGGCTTGGCCGGCGGTAGGGCGAGCGATTCAAAGCGCAGATCAATGTTCGACCCCGAAAGCTGGTGCGGCACGCACGTTACATGATCTTCAACATTTCGGGTGGTGAACATCGGCAGTACGCTGTGGCGAAATTGCTCGATGAGCTCGCAGTCGCCCCTGCCGAGATCGTGCGGCGGAAGATTGCTGAGAGATACTTGCCGCCAAGCGGCACTCACCGGTTTGGCGGACGCGTCAGCCGCTGCCGGCGCCAGTGTGTAGAACGTCAACGTCGCGTTGGCGAACTTGTCGGGTTGTCCGAAGTTCGCGCATGCGCCCGGCTGCGATTTCACGTCGCTTCTTGCGCCGGCGGTGATCAACAGCAGCTTGATCTTGCTGGCGAGGCCGTCGCAGGAATACGTGGAAGTAAATCCCATGTACGCGAACCGGTATTCGTGCTTTTGCCACACCCCGAGGCTTTGTTCGCCCGCCGTGGTTTGGTCGGCAAAGGCGCTGGGAAAGGCGAGCAGGGCGGCGAGGGTAATGACCATCCGCCCGGCCGATTTGGCAACTTCATTCATGAACTCAAGTTCCTCTCGGTTGAAACCACTGCATAACGCCCGACACACCGCCTCGGTTGACCCCCATGATCGGCGGTTCTTTTGCAAGAGTACCGCTCTTGCCCCCAGAATGGACGTTGCGCGGCACAATATTACGGAGGGCACCGTGCAAAGCAAAGAAGTGCATCTTGTCGAACGCCCGCAGGGCCTGCCGACACTCGCTCAGTTCGCCATTGTGGAAACCGACGTCGCAGACCCCGCGGCCGGGGAACTCCTGGTTGAGAATATCTACATGTCGGTGGATCCCGCCATGCGGCCCCGTCTGTCGGGTCAAACCCCGCTCAACGAAGCGATGGGCGGCGGGGCCATCGGCCGGGTTCTGGCGTCGCGTCATCCGGGCTTCCAGCAAGGCGACACCGTGCAGTCGATGCAGGGATTTCGCCAGTACTTCATCTCCGACGGCAAGGGACTTTCCAAACTCGATCCGGCCGGCATGCCCCTGTCCGCCCATATGAGCGTGCTTGGGTTGACGGGCCTGACGGCCTATGGCGGATTGCTGGTCACTGCGGCACTCAAGGACGGCGAGAACGTGTTCGTGTCGGCGGCGGCGGGTGCCGTGGGCAGCGTGGCCACCCAGATTGCAAAGATCAAGGGCTGCTATGTGATCGGCAGCGCCGGCTCCGATGACAAGTGCCGATGGCTCAAAGAGGAATTGGGCTTGGACGCCGTCATCAATTACAAGAAGGGAGAGCTGCGCAACGCGCTCAAATCGGCGGCGCCGCGCGGAATCGACGTGTACTTCGACAACGTGGGCGGCGAGCATTTGAATGCAGCCTTGCCGCGCATGAATGCACTGGGGCGCATCGCCGTCTGCGGCATGATTTCCGCCTACAACAATTTCGGCGCCATCTCCGAGCCCGTGACCACGCTGTCGAACATGATCTATAACCGCCTCACCATGCGGGGCTTTGTGTTCTACGAATTCGAGCCACTGCGGGCGCAGTTTCTCGCCGACATGCGCCGCTGGATCCAAGACGGACGCATCCGCTACCGCAGCACCGTCCTGCAAGGAATCGAACAGGCACCCGCGGCATTGATCGGTCTATTCAGCGGCGCCAACACCGGAAAGATGCTGGTGCAACTCGCCAAGGATCCATAGCCGCCCGGCGTTGCTTAATCGAATACGATGCGCGGCAAATAGAATGCTACGGTCCAGTTCGGTATGTCGACGATTTCACTGATGCGCAGATCGCCGCAAACGCTGCACAAGAGATAAGCGTCGATCGCCGGCATCCCACGCTGACGGCCGAGCAGATCGATCATCGATCGAACGCTGTCGCGTGCGGCAAGCATCAGGTCCGGACCAATTCCGGTGGTTACCTCGTATCCCTTGGCGTCGAGGTGGCGGCTCACGGGTCCCTCGGTTCGGAAACGCGGGAAGGCCAGCGGTTCCCGCTTCAGCAC
>DATLVV010000190.1:0-8417 GCA_035577165.1 Steroidobacteraceae bacterium
CTGCGCCGCCTCCTCGATGTGCAGACTCTCCACGGCATGATAGGGCTGCTTGGATTCCGGAAACCCAGCCTCAATCAGAGCGACGCGCGAGCGTGCGAGAACTCGCGGACCCGCCGGCGAACGGCCGAGCGCCACCACGGCGGCCCAACCTGAGTGGGGCGCAAAACCCATGGCCCCGACTGCGTGAGTCATGCTGCCTCACATCAGAGTAATGACGGCGACGAACACCGCGTACAACGCGCCGAGCGGCACGAGCCAGCGCGCGTTGACCGCATTCTTTGAGAATAGTCCCAGCAATACCACAACCGCCACCATGGTGACGACTCCCGAGACGAGCAGCTCGCGCGAGAACACCCAGGACGTGAAGAACAGGCCAAGCGCGGTTGGGATGGTGGCCTGGATCATCATCGCGCCGGAAATATTGGCCAGCGCAAGCCGCTCCTTGCCTTGACGGACCCAGATTAGCGCGTTCATGGTTTCCGGCAACTCGGTGGCCACCGGACTCAGCAACAACGCCACCAATTGCGAAGACAACCCGGCCCAGATTCCAATGGATTCTAGTTGGCCGACGAACACCTTGGAGGCGATTGCGATCGCAACGAGCGCGAGCGTGGTTTGCGCCAGCGGCCAGAACAGGCCCGGATCCCCCCGCGGCCGCAGCTTGAGCGGTTCAAGCTCCTCTGCACCCAGAACTTGCGCGCCGCGTAATTCACGCAGCAGATACACGACGTAGGCGAGCAGGAACAGCGCGCCGAGCCAGGGCTTGTAGGCGAACACCAGCAGGCCGAGCGCCACCTTGGCGATGAATATCGACAGGAACCAAGACTGATCGCGGCGCAGCCGCTTCGAGTCGCATTCGATGAACGTCGTCGCGCGTCCGAGGCGCCGCCGATTCCACAGCATGGCGAGGCCGACCACCGCATAGGAGATGGTCGATAGCACCATGGGTCCGCCGAGCGCCGCGCCGACGCCGATATCCTTTTGCGACGCATCCTTGCCGAATACCACGGCGACGAAAGTGACCGCGCTTTCCGGCAGCGCGGTACCGAAGGCCGCGAGAATGGTGCCGGTGGCGGTTTCCCCCACGCCGAGCTTGCGGCCCAGCCATTCGACTCCGTTGACGAAATATTCGCATGCGAAGTAGATCGCTGCGGCTGAACCCAAGAACAGTATGACTGTGAGCAGCAACTGCAAAAGTATACGATAGGTTTCGGTGAACGACCTCCAACATCGCGATGTGACCGCCAACGGTATTCGCATGCACTACGCCGAGCAAGGCAGCGGGCCTTTGGTGCTGTTGTGCCACGGATTTCCTGAGGGTTGGTATTCATGGCGCGGTCAAATGCCGGCGCTCGCCGCCGCCGGATTTCATGCGGTGGCGCCCGACATGCGCGGCTATGGGCGCACAGAATCGCCGCCCGGGATTGCCGCATACGGCATCATGGATATCGTCGGCGACATGATCGGTCTCGTCGATGCGCTCGGCGCGAGGCAGGCGTTCATCGTCGGCCACGATTGGGGCGCCCAGATTGCGTGGCACGCGGCCCTGTTTCGCCCTGACGTGTTCCCCGCGGTCGCTGCGCTCAGCGTGCCGTTTCGCCCGCGCGGACCGGCGCCGCCGCTGCACATGCTGCGCAAGGCCGGCTTGCTGACCCACTACTGGTTTCACTTTCAAGAACCCGGCGTGGCCGAGGCCGAATTCGAGCGCGATGTGCGGACTGCTCTGCGGCGAGTTCTGTTTTCGATATCGGGCGACGCGCCGCCCCAAACTCGCGAGCTGACCTTGCATCCGGGACAGGGCTGGCTTGCCAATACTCTCGACCCAGAACATTTGCCGGTGTGGCTGACGGATGCCGACCTCGACCACATGGCGGCGGAATTTTCCCGCAGCGGATTTCGCGGCGGGCTCAACTGGTACCGCAACATCGACCGCAACTGGGAGCTCACGGCGCCGTGGGCCGGCGCGAAGATCAGTCAGCCCGCCCTGTTCATTGCCGGCAGCGTGGATCCCATCATTGCGCACGGCTCGGGTGCCGCCGCCGTTCAAGCGCTGCCGCTCTCGGTTCCCGGGTTGCGCCGCATGCAACTCATCGACGGCGCCGGGCACTTCATTCAGCAAGAGCGGCCGCAGATCGTGAACGCAACGTTGCTCGAATTCCTCCGCGCTCAGCCTGAACCGTGACGAGTCGACCTTCAATGGCGACGATGGCCGATCACTACACCAATCTTCTGGGTCCGGTGTACACCTGGATGGTCGGAGACGTCGACGCCGCTTTAGCCCGGAGCGATCTGGAGCTCGACGCCCTGTCGCTGCCATCCCAGGGTGCCGGCACGGCCGTCGATTTGGGAGCCGGCTTCGGCATGCACGCCATTCCTCTGGCGCGGCGCGGATTTTCGGTGGTCGCGATCGACAGCTACAAACCGCTGCTGCAGGAGCTGGCATCGCGGGCGGGTACACTGTCCATCCGCACCGTTAACGCCGACCTGCTCGACTTTCGTCTGCACGCCAGGACGGCCGTCGATGTGATCACCTGCATGGGCGATACGCTCACGCATCTGCCGAGCCAGGCGGGCGTGACAACGCTGTTTCGCGAGGTGGCCGCAAGCCTGCGGCCGGGCGGCGTATTCGCGGCGACATTCCGCGACTATGCCACCGCCCCCTTGCGCGGCGACTCGCGCTTCATCCTGGTTCGCGGCGACGGTGAGCGGGTGTTGACCTGCTTTTTGGAATATGCGGACACCACGGTGACCGTGCACGATCTGCTGCACCAGCGCGAAAACGGCGCCTGGCAGCTGCGCGTCAGCAGCTATCCGAAGCTGCGCCTTGCGCCGCAATGGGTCGTCGAACAATTGAGCTCCCTCGGTCTCACCGTGCAACGGGATGCGACGCCGGGAGGAATGATCCGTATCCGCGCTGCCGCCGCATGAAAATTGCCGTGCTGTTCGGCGGTACCAGCGAAGAGCGCGACGTTTCGATCGCAAGCGCGGCGCAGATCATTCCCGTTCTACGGGCTCTCGGCCATCAGGTGTTCGCCGTCGATACGGCAACCGGTCGCCTGGAGTCGGCGCAGGAGAAACAATTGCTGTCGGCCGCGGTCGCTGCGCAACCCCCGTCGGGCGGGGAGATCGAGCGGGTGCGCAGCAATGCCATCGCCTTGTCGCCCGCGGCTTTCGATTTTCGTGAAGCCGACGTGGTGTTCCTCGCGCTGCACGGCGGCGCCGGCGAGGACGGCCGCATTCAAGCGGTGCTGGATCTCGCCGGCATGGCCTACACGGGCAGTAATCACATTGCGAGCGCGGCGGCGATGGACAAGGAGTTGAGCAAGCGACTGTTTCGTTCTGCCGGAGTGCCGACCGCTGATTGGCTGATGGCGCCGACCACCAGCGACGCGGTAACCGCCGCACTCGGTTGGCCGGTGATCGTTAAACCCAACAAGCAGGGCTCGACCGTGGGTCTCACCCTGGTACGCGAGCCGGCTCGGTTGCAGCAGGCGATCGAGATCGCGCGGCGCTTCGATGATGAGGTCATGGTGGAGCGGTTCATTGCGGGCCGTGAATTCACTGTGGGCATCCTCGACGCTGCCGCCTTGCCGGTCGGGGAGATCATTCCGCCCGGCGAGCTGTTCGACTACGAGTCCAAATACCAGACGGGGGGTGCGCGCGAGGTATTCCCCGCCGACATCCCGGCCGCCGAATCGGCGCTGATCCAGGATTACGCGCGGCGCGCACATGCCGTGCTGAAGCTCGGCGCCTACAGCCGCACCGACTTCAGGCGCGACGCGGACGGACGGTTCTGGTGTCTGGAAGCGAACGCGCTGCCCGGCATGACCGCAACCAGCCTGTTGCCGCAGGCTGCCAAGGCCGCCGGCATCGATTTTCCAGAACTGCTGGATCGAATCTGCCGCGGTGCTCTTAAAGGCCGCTAGCGCTCAAGCCGTCGGGGTCGAGGCAATGCGCGCGAGTCCGGCTTCGATCGCCTGCCGAATTTCTTCGTTGAGTTCCCGGGGATTCTTGCCGGCGGATTCGATCGGCGCACCGATGATCACGCGAATGGTCCCCGGCTTCTTCACGAATCCGCGCCGTGCCCAGAACAAGCCGGCATTGTGCGACAAGGGGACCACGCTCTTGCCGGAGGCGATCGCGAGCACCGCGCCGCTGACGCCGAACTTGCGGGTCTCGCCGGCGATCACCCGCGTGCCTTCCGGGAAAATGATGATCCACAGGCCGTCCCTGAGGCGTGCCTTGCCTTGTTCGACGACTTGGTTGACCGCCCGGTGTCCTTCGCCGCGGTTGATGGCGATGGGACGCAACAGCTTCAGGCCCCAGCCCACGAAGGGTATCCACAGCAATTCACGTTTCAGCACCCAGACCTGCGGCGGAAAAATCAGAAATTGCGCCACGGTCTCCCATGCCGACGTGTGATTGCTCATCACGATGTGATTCCCCGGAGGGATGCGCTCGCGGCCTTCAACCACGTATTTGAGGCCGCACAACCGCTCGAGCACCCAAAGCAGGATCCGCGCCCAGGTGCGTGCCAGTGCAAATTGCGCTTGGTACGGCAGCCAAAAGCCCAGCGCCATCACTCCCCCGAACACACAGGCCGATGCCATCATGTAGGTGGTGAAGAGCAGCGAACGAAGCAGTTGCACGGCGACCGTTCAGCCCGGCAGGCGCGACAGATCGGCCACGCCGCTGAGCAGCCGTTGCACGTCGCGCAACAACGCCAGACGGTTGTTGCGGCGCTCGATGTCGTCGTCCATGACCATGACGCGCTCGAAGAAATCATCCACGGGCGCGCGCAAGGCGACCAAGGCCTTCAGACTGTGCGCATAGCGGCGCTGCGCGGCCGCGTCTTCCACCGGCGCGCGGATTTCGCTCAAAGTTCGGTGCAGTTGCCGCTCGGCGTCCTCGGTCAGCGCTCCGGGATTCACCGCTGCCTCGGCCGTGAGCGAGGCCTTTTTCAGGATGTTTGCGATGCGTTTGTTGATGGCCGCAAGAATGCCGGCCTCCGGCAGCTGCAAGAACTCCTTCAGCGCGGCGAGGCGCGTCACCGCATCGAGCGGCGAGCGCGGGCGGTTTGCAAACACCGCATCGAGCATCTCAGGCGTGGTGCCCACTTCCTCCAGCAGCAATCCGCGCAACCGCTCGGCGATGAAATCATAGACTTCTTCGGCCACGCCGGCCTTCAGTACCGGCTGCGCGGCAGCGGCCGTTTCCAGTAATTCGAATAAATCCAAATCCAGCCGGCCTTCGAGCACGATGCGCAGCAACCCCAAGGCGGCGCGCCGCAGACCGAAGGGATCCTTGCCGCCCGTCGGCCGCTGCTCGATGGCGAAGATGCCCACCAACGTATCGATCTTGTCGGCAAGAGCCAGGGCCTGGCCGGTCTTGGTCGCGGGCAAGGCGTCGCCGGCAAACCGCGGTCGGTAGTGCTCCTCCAATGCCAGCGCCAATTCTTGGGGTTCGCCCTGTGCTTCGGCGTAGTACCGTCCCATGATGCCTTGCAGCTCGGGAAATTCACCGACCATGGCGGTCATCAGATCGGCCTTGCAGAGATCGGCCGCCCGCGCCACGTAGGATCCGGCGCCGATCCGCTGACCGATCATTTGCGCCAGCGCCCTCACGCGCTGCGTCTTGTCGGCGTAGCTGCCCAATCTGGTTTGAAAGACCATGCCGCTCAAACGTGCCGCCTGAGCATCGAGGGAGATCTTCCGATCCTGCTCCCAAAAGAATGCCGCGTCGCTCAAGCGCGGCCTGACCACCCGTTCGTTGCCCTCGCGAACCTTGTCCGGATCGCGGCTTTCTATGTTGCAGATGGTGATGAACCAGCCGGACAGCCTGCCGTCGGCACCCTGCACCGCGAAATAGCGTTGATGATCTTGCACGGTGGCGATCACCACCTCGCGCGGCAGGCTCAAGAACCGCTGCTCGAACCGGCCGGCAATCGGCACCGGCCACTCCACCAGAGAGGTCACCTCATCCAGCAGCGCATCTTCGATCAGCGCAGTACCACCCTCGCCGCTTGCGGCCGCGGCGGCGATCACGCCAGCGCGGATCAATTCGCGGCGCGTGGCGAAATCCGCCACCACCTTGGCGCGCCGCAACCGGCTCTCGTAACCCTTGGCCGATTTGAGCGAAATGGGTTTTGGCGCATGAAAACGGTGACCGTGGATCACTCGCCCGGTCGGCAGGCCCAACACCTCCGCCGCAACCACGGTTTCGCCATACAAAAGAACGACCCCGTGCACCGGTCTCACGAACTCCGCGGTACGGTCGCCCCATCGCATGCGCTTTGCGATCGGCAATGCGGCGACTGCTTGATTGACGATGTCCCCCAGCAGGCTCGCCGTGGCGGCGCCCCGCTCGGTGCCGCGGAACATCAACCATTCGCCCTTGTCGCTCTTGAACGGGGTGAGCGCGCTCATCGGTGCATTGCAATTCTTGGCGAAGGCGATGGCGGCCTGGGTGGGCGCACCTTGGCGGTCGAACGCCACTTTGAGCGGCGGTCCGCGTTTTTCCACTTGGCGGTCCGGTTGATGCTCCGCCAACCGTTCAACACGCACGGCCAGCCGGCGCGGCGTCGCCAGCCCGTGAACCTTGCCGTGCGGAATGCCGGCGGCATCGATTCCCTTCAGCACGCCCTCGGTGAGCGCGGTCGACAAGGCGAGCAGCGTGCGCGGCGGCAGCTCCTCGGTGGAGAGCTCGAACAACAGTTCCTGCGCGCTCATCCGGCTACGCGCTCGGCGGCTGAATTCTTGAGCAGCGGAAAGCCCAGCGCCTCGCGGCTCGCGCGATACGCTTCGGCCACGCCGCGCGCCAGGGTGCGCACGCGCAGAATGAACCGCTGCCGTTCCGTGACCGATACCGCGTGCCGTGCGTCCAGCAAATTGAAGGCATGGGACGCCTTGACCATTTGTTCATAGGCCGGCAGCACCAGCTTGTCTTCGAGCAATTGACGGCAGGCGACTTCATGCGCATCGAAGTGCGCCGACAGCACCGCCGTGTCGGCCTTCTCGAAGTTGTAGATCGATTGCTCCACTTCGTTCTGGTGGAACACATCGCCATAGCTGACGCCGAACTCCCCGTCGGTCCACACAATGTCGAAGATGCTTTCCTTGCCTTGCATGTACATCCCCAGCCGCTCGAGACCGTAGGTGATCTCGCCCATCACCGGCCGGCAGTCCAACCCGCCGACTTGTTGGAAATAGGTGAACTGTGAGACCTCCATGCCGTTCAGCCAGACCTCCCATCCCAACCCCCAGGCTCCGAGCGTCGGCGACTCCCAGTTGTCCTCGACAAAGCGGATGTCATGCACCAGGGGGTCGAACCCTAGGTAGCGCAGTGATCCCAGGTACAGCTCCTGGAAGTTGTCCGGCGAGGGTTTGATGCAGACCTGAAATTGATAGTAGTGCTGCAGGCGAAACGGATTGTTGCCGTAGCGCCCGTCGGTCGGTCGGCGCGACGGTTGAACATAAGCCGCTCTCCAGGGCTCCGGGCCCACGGCGCGCAGAAAGGTGGCGGAGTGGAAGGTGCCCGCGCCCATTTCCATGTCGTAGGGCTGTAAAACAACGCACCCCTGCTTGGACCAGTATGTCTGCAGCGCAAAGATAAGCTCTTGAAAAGTGCGGGGCAGCTGGGTCTGAGGGGCCATTGGATGCTCGCGACAATAAGGCCGGGAGTATAGCGACGCGACCCTTCAGTGTCTTAGGGATAGCGGTGCACTCAATTGGCCCACCAAAACCTTCCATTTGAGTCATGCACCAAATCAGGGCGCAAATTCCTGCAGTTTGGTCCATGATGATGCACGGATGAGGTTCCTGGATCGCAAGTGCTTGATCCACCGACCCCTGACACTGGCACAGTAGCTGCAATAGCAGAGAACCCCGGCCTTAGCCGGTCCTTAACAACTTTCGCGAGGACGACCATGACCCCCGCCGATGTTCTGCAATTAATTAAAGAAAAAGACGCGAAATTCGCCGATCTTCGCTTTACCGACACGATCGGTAAGGAACAGCACGTCACCATCCCAACGCGCCTGGTGGATGAAGCGTTTTTCAAGGACGGCAAGATGTTCGACGGTTCGTCGATCGCCGGCTGGAAGGGCATCAACGAGTCCGACATGATCTTGATGGCGGATCCGGCTACCGCGGTCATCGATCCCTTCTACGAAGAGACCACGGTTGATTTGCGCTGCGACGTCATCGAGCCCATGACCATGCAGGGGTACGAGCGCGACCCGCGTTCCTTGGCGAAGCGTGCGGAAGCCTATCTCAAATCCTCCGGCATCGCGGATTCGGCGCTGTTCGGTCCGGAAAATGAATTTTTTATTTTCGACAACGTCACCGTCAGTTCGGGCATGAACGGCTGCTCCTACGAAGTGGACGCCTACGAAGGCGCTTGGAACAGCGGCAAAACCT
>DATLVV010000191.1:0-2680 GCA_035577165.1 Steroidobacteraceae bacterium
CCTACAGGGTTCGAAGACCGTCCGATTCGCGCCGCAAGTCCTTGAGGAATGCTTCGAGTTCGGCCTTGCGCGGCGGCACCATCGCCTTGCCGGCAGGCGAGAGCACCCGCGCGGGGACATTCTTCAGGTTGTCCTCGAGCATTTTGACCGCCTTGGGACCGTCGGGACTGCCGCCATTCGGGTCCACCAACGCGATGATTCTCGCAACGCCGATGGCGCCCAACCAGTCGAGTGCATCGGCATCGTGCAGATACAGCGCTTCAGGACCAACCGGATCCCGATAGTACATGTGGGTACGAATCGCCCCGCGGACCGCATCGATCTTGGCCATGGGAAAACCGGTTCCTTTGAGAATGGTATCGACGATGTCGGCGGCCACATCGGAATGATCCAGCTTGTCGTTTTCCCAGGGTTTGAATGCCGCCAAATCGTGCAGGTAGGCGGCCGCGAACAACACATCGTCATCGACGGCGGCATGGTCGGCCGCAGCCAATTCGCGCGCCAGCGCGTAGTCGCGCATGCAGTGCGAATAGCCCCAGGCCGGATTCTTGAAATTCTTGGCCGCCAGATCGCGGACGCCGGCGCGCCAATTGGCTGCGGCGGGCGCGGCCGACGCCGGCGCGGCTGCAGCGACTGCGATGCACAGAGCAGCTGCCTGCACCCATGCCCGGGATCCGTAAGAAGTGCCCATTCTCGTATTGTAGGCGCCCCGCCTGTGATCGACCAGGCTCACTGCAGTGCGCCGATCAGTTCGTCCAGCGCGCGGTAAAAGCGCGCCGAAAACTCCGCGCCGATCACGGTCTCGATCCCGCGGTAGGTGGCCTCGATCTGCGGCGCCATGCGCGCCGCAAGCCCGCGGCTGCGCGGCGTGAGCGACACCCGCACCCGGCGCTGATCATGATCGAGGCGCCTGCGGGTGATATAGCCCAATTCCTGCATGCGCGACAATACGCCCGCCAGACTGGGACTCGAAATGCGGCATAGCTCGCCGATTTCGCGCGGCTCGAGCGGGCCGGTATCGATCAGGGCGCGCACGATGCGCCATTGCTGCTCAGTGATGCCGTGTGCATTCAGAATAGGCCTGAAGCGCGCGATCACCCGTTCACGCGCCTGCAGCAGCAGCAATGGCAAATTGCGGTGTTTCAATGCCATCGATTCAGCACCCATGCCGTACCTCACTTTCGTCGGCCGCCTTGACAGCGCAATTTACATGCTACTATATTACTAATATATTAGTGAATATTGCCAGATAGAAATCGCAACATTCAGGCGGGTGGCGGATGCTGGCTGACGCGGGTTTGTTTTCCATACCGTGCGATGTTCCGCCCTATCAATTGAGCGGCGCGGTGTACGGCACCCTGTTGAATCATCGCTCGGCGCTGCAGATGCTCGGCGACGCGGTGAATCAACCGCCTTATGGCGCCGCGCCGAGCGCCCCGGTGCTCTACATCAAGCCGCGCAACACGTTGGCGCGGACCGGCGATGTCGTGAGAATACCGGCGGGCACTCCGGAACTGGAGGTCGGCGCCTGCCTTGGGTTGGTGCTCGGGCGCGCGGCGTGCAGAGTATCTGCAGCACGGGCAATGGACTACGTTGCGGGTTATCTGATCGTCGCCGACGTGAGTATTCCGCATGCCAGCTACCACCGCCCGTCGATTCGCTACAAGGCGCGGGATGGGTATTGCCCGCTGGGACCCGCGGTGACCGCGCGCGCCGCGATTGCGAATCCCGACGCACTGACCATCCGCGCCTATGTCGATGGCACCTTGGGGCAGACCTCGAGCACCGCCGATTTGATCCGCCCGGCGGCACGCCTTCTGGCGGACGTCACCGAATTCATGACGCTGGCCCCGGGGGACGTGCTGGCAGTCGGCGCTGCTGCGCCCGCGTTGCGTATTCACCCCGGCCAGTCGCTGCGGATTGAAATCGACGGACTGGGCAGTCTTTGCAATCCTTTCCTGGGTGCCGCCGCATGATGCACGCGCGTGTCGCCTTCGCCGGTGCCATTCACGACGCGACTCCGGCGGATGCGAGTCTGACGGAAGTGATGCTGGCCGATGGGCGCCGGGTGGCGGCTGCGCAGCTCGTATGGCTGCCGCCGTTCAACGCCGGCACGGTGATTGCGCTCGGGCTCAACTATGCCGATCACGCCAGGGAGTTGGCCTCCAAAGCCCAGGATGAGCCCCTGGTATTTCTCAAGGGCCCCGGCGCGTTGCTCGGGCATTTGGGGGCGACCCGCCGGCCGGAAGGGGTGAAGTTCATGCACTACGAGTGCGAACTGGCGGTTGTCATAGGGCGCGTGGCCCGGCAGGTCGAGCGGTCGCGGGCTCTGCAGCATGTGGCGGGGTATTGCATCGCCAACGACTATGCCGTTCGCGATTACCTCGAGAACTGGTATCGCCCCAATCTTCGGGTGAAGAATCGCGACGGCGGCACCGTCCTCGGTCCCTGGCTGGTCGATGCCGCCGACGTCGCAGATCCGGCGTGCCTGGGATTGCGAACGTTCGTCAACGGCAAACTCACGCAGCAGGGCAATACCCGGAATATGATTTTCGACATTCCCTATCTGATCGAATACCTCAGCTCCTTCATGACATTATTGCCCGGCGATGTGATTCTCACCGGTACGCCGGAGGGTGTTGTCAACGTCATGCCCGGCGATGTCGTTGCCTGCGAGATT
>DATLVV010000192.1:0-4309 GCA_035577165.1 Steroidobacteraceae bacterium
CCACGGGCGTCAGCGCCGAGCTCGTCCGCGCGGCGGCCCGGCTCTACGCGACCGGCGGCAACGGCGCGATCTACTACGGCCTCGGCGTCACCGAACACAGCCAGGGCTCGACGATGGTGATGTGCATCGCGAACATCGCCATGGCCACTGGCAACGTCGGCCGCGAAGGCGTCGGCATCAACCCGCTGCGCGGACAGAACAACGTGCAGGGCTCCTGCGACATGGGATCTTTCCCGCACGAGTTCCCGGGCTATCGTCACGTGTCGGACGACACCGTGCGGCACACTTTCGAGGGCGCCTGGGGCGTGTCCTTGCGCAACGAGCCGGGGCTGCGAATTCCCAACATGTTCGAAGCCGCGCTCGACGGGGAATTCAAGGCGCTGTATATCGAGGGCGAGGACATCGCGCAGTCCGATCCCAATACCCAGCATGTCACCGCGGCGCTGACCTCCATGGAATGCATCATCGTGCAGGATCTGTTCCTGAACGAGTCGGCGAAGTTCGCGCACGTGTTCTTCCCCGGCTCGTCGTTTCTGGAGAAGGACGGCACTTTCACCAATGCCGAGCGGCGCATTTCGCGCGTACGCAAGGTGATGAAGCCCAAGTCCGGCTATGCCGACTGGGAAATCACCCAGCTCCTGTCGAATGCCGTCGGCTACCCGATGAACTACACGCATCCGTCCGAGATCATGGACGAGATTGCGCGCCTGACTCCCACATTCACCGGCGTTAGTTACGCCCGCATCGATGAACTCGAAAGCATCCAATGGCCCTGCAATGCGGAACATCCCGAAGGCACCCCGACGATGCACATCGGGGAGTTCGTGCGCGGCAAGGGTAAGTTCTTGGTCACCGAATACGTGCCCACGGCGGAGAAGGTCAATGTGCGCTACCCGCTCATCCTGACCACGGGTCGAATTCTGAGTCAGTACAACGTCGGGGCGCAGACCCGGCGT
Organism: Steroidobacteraceae bacterium; assembly: GCA_035577165.1. GTDB lineage: Bacteria > Pseudomonadota > Gammaproteobacteria > Steroidobacterales > Steroidobacteraceae > Bog-1198. The sequence goes on from DATLVV010000192.1 coordinate 957, forward strand.
ACGGAAAACAATCGATGGCACAATGAGGATCGCCTGGAGATCCATCCGCATGATGCCGAGGAGCGCGGCATTGTCGAAGGCGACTGGGTGGGCATCGAAAGCCGCGCCGGTGATACCGTGTTGCGCGCGCAGGTCACCGAGCGGGTTCAACCCGGCGTGGTCTACACCACGTTTCACTTCCCCGAATCCGGGGCCAATGTCATCACCACCGACAACTCGGACTGGGCGACCAACTGTCCGGAATACAAGGTGACGGCGGTTCAAGCGACCCGCGTAAGCCAACCGTCCGAGTGGCAGAAGCGCTTCCGCGAATTCAGCGAGACCCAAGAGTCCCTGCTGAAGAGTGCCGATGTCATGTTCGCCGAAAAGTAGGGACGGAGCATGACCGACCCTACAGGCGGCACCCAGGCGCATGCCGGCGCGGGTCACGGCACTGCCGATCACCTGGTGAAGATGGCCAATGATATAGGCCACTTCTTTCGCGCGGAACCTCAACGCGAGGATGCCATCGCGGGCATCAGCAACCACATCGCCAGGTATTGGACAAAACGCATGCGCGAGAAAATCGCCGCGCACATGCAGCACGGCGGCGAGGGCGAACTCGATGATCTGCCGCGCGAGGCATTGCGCCGTCTGATCGCTCAACAATCCCCCCCAACCCAGCCCCCGGCGCCCCAAACAGCCGCCCGGTAGACCGTCGGGTCGGCCGTGTCCTACACGGATGGCGGGCCGGCGCCCATTAAGCCGGTGGGTTTTCCCCTATATGGTGAGCGCATGCACCTACCTGGAGTAGACACATGCTGGTAAAAAAAATCTGGACTCGATCCATTGCCGCCACGGTGTTGGCGCTGGCATTGCCCGCACTCACCCTGGCGGGAGTATCCCTGAATGTTTCCGTCAACGTGGCGCCGCCCGAACTGCCGGTCTACGACCAACCGCCGATCCCCGGTGACGGCTACATTTGGACTCCGGGCTACTGGGCCTATAGCAACGATAGTCAAGACTATTATTGGGTGCCCGGCACCTGGGTGCTCGCACCGCAGCCAGGGTACCTGTGGACTCCCGGCTTTTGGGGCGTGGAAGGTGCGGTATTCATCTGGCACGCCGGCTACTGGGGCCCGCACGTAGGATTTTATGGCGGCGTAAACTATGGTCACGGTTACGGCGGCGAGGGTTACGAGGGCGGCTATTGGCAGGGCGGGCACATGTATTACAACCGCTCGGTCAACAATATCAGTAACACCCACATCACGAATGTTTATAACAAGACTGTGGTCAATAATGTCACCGTGAATCGAGTCAGCTACAACGGCGGCAACGGCGTTCACGCGCGTCCGACCGCAGCCGACGAGGCGGCGGCACGAGAACGACATGTCGCCGTCACGCCGGTACAGCACCAACACGAGGAAGCGGCGCGCAGCAATCCGCAATTGCGCGTGGCGCAGAACAAGGGTCACCCACCCATTGCCGCCACTGAGCGGGCCGGCGCAATCTCCGGTGGCGCCGAATCGCGCGCCGCCTCACCCAGCGGCGAGGCACCGTCGACGCAACCCAAGCACGAACCCACCACGCATGAAGCGCCGGCCAACCGAGAGGCGCCCAACCATGCGGCGCCGGCCAGCCATGAACCAGCGCCGCACGAGGCAGCACCCGCACGGCACGAGGCAGCACCGGCACCGCACGAATCGGCACCGCGTGGGGCGGCCCCGGCGCCGCATCCCGCTGCCGAGCCGCGGCCGCCATCCCAACCGCATCCGCAGCAGGCGCATCCGCAGCAGGCGCAGCCGCCGCGGCAAACTCCGCCGCAAGCTGCGGCACCCAAACCTGCTCCGAACCCCAAGGCGGAGCCGCATCAAGAACACCCCCCGGAGCACAACAAGGATGGCCACGAGCACCATTAGGCATGATCCCAGTGCGCGTCAGTTCGTCGCCGAGGTCGACGGCAACCGCGCGCATCTTGACTACACCTTGGCCGACGGCGTGATGACTATTACCCATACCCGCGTGCCGCCCGCCATCGGCGGACGCGGGATCGCGGGGGAATTGATGGCCGCAGCGCTGGACGCGGCGCGCTCGGCCGGGTGGTCGGTGGATCCCGCCTGTTCCTACGCGAAGGCATATATGGCGAGGCACGGCCAAAGTGCCGACAAGCAGCATGTGGATGAACTTTTGGACGAGGCGCTGGACGAGTCCTTTCCCGCCAGCGACTCGCCGTCGGTGGGCGGCTCGAATTAGCCGGCTCAGACTAGCCGGCTCGAACTAGCCGGCTCGTTTAGCCGGGAAGCATCGGGCGTCCTTCGTGCGCCACCAGCAGGTCATGCATGTCGTTCGCATGCTCCTCTTCGACCATCAATATGCCTTCCAGCATGGTGCGCGTCCCGGGATCATTGTTGCCGAAGTAGCGGACGAGTTCGCGATAGTGGTCGACCGCGATTCGCTCGGCGATCAAATTCTCCTTGATCATCTCGATCAAGTTGCCCGCGGTGCCGTATTCCGACGCTGCGCGGGTGTTCAATCCCTCCGGATTGAAGTCAGGCTTTCCGCCCAATTGATTGATGCGCTCCGCGACTTGATTCATGTGATCGGCCTCCTCCTTGGCGTGCTGCGCAAACTCAGCTTTCACCCCTTCGCTGGAGATGCCCGTGGCGGCCACCGCATGCATGGTATAGCGCAGCACGCAGACAATCTCCGTGGCCAGCACCGATTGCAGAATGTCGATGGTTCGTTGTGCATTGCCTCTATAGGTGAAAGTCACGGCGCCGCTGCCAATGTTCTTGCGGGCGCGGTCGCGCAGCGTCTTGACGTCGGTGAGAAAAGGTTTGGTGCTCTTCTTTGGTTTGGTCGCGCTCTGCTTGGCCACTATCTTTGCTCCTGATCCGACACGTTAAAACGTACTTATACAGGGTCGAGATGCCCCCGATTTGATAACCTCGGGACCGGCTGTGTCAGAGAAGTGCGCAAGTCAGTGTCGGCGCTCCGCCGACAGAGCCTCCTCGAGCCCCGCGATGAGCGGTCCCAATTTCGGCGGATTGGCCTCGAAGGACGGCGTAATCCCATGTTCACGCAGCGCACGCGAGCATACCGGACCGATGGACCCGACGACCACTCGATTCAGTTGACTGGCAAGATCCGTGGACCCGCCCGACCTCTCGGCGACGGCGTACAGATTGTGAATCTGCACGGCGCTGGTGAACACCACCGCGTCGATGCTCGACCGCGCCAGCGCCGCCAGCAGCGCTGCGAGAGGCTGCGTGTCCGCGGGTAGCGCCCAGCGGTAGGTGGCGATCTCCTCGACCTGCGCACCGCGCGCCTCCAGAGACTCGCGCAACAGTTGATTTGCGGCACCATAGCGC
>DATLVV010000193.1:0-4955 GCA_035577165.1 Steroidobacteraceae bacterium
TGCTCGCGCCACATCGGCAGTACGGCCAACGTGGGGACTCCGGTCAACGCTTGCAGCATCTGAGGACCCGGCGCGAGCAGGCCCGTATCGCCGCGGAATTTGTTGAGAACAAAACCGCGTATCAGGGCGCGGTGCGCGGCGGTGAGCAGCTGGTGGGTACCGAATAGATGCGCAAAGGCGCCGCCGCGATCGATGTCGCTGATCAGCAGAGTGGCAGCCGAGGCTGCCTCGGCCACGCGCATATTGACGATGTCGGTCGAGGATAAATTGATTTCTGCAGGGGAGCCCGCACCCTCGATGACGAGGACGTCGTGGCTTGCGCGAAGCTCGTCGAGGCAGGAGAGAATCGTGGGCCACAAATGCTGCGCCCGCTCGCGCCATTCCATGCCGGATAGATCGTCGCGCCTTTGCCCGAGCAGAATGACCTGGCTGCGCGTGTCCGCTTCGGGCTTGAGCAACACGGGGTTCATCCGCACGTCGGGGATACATCGGGCGGCGAGCGCTTGAAAGTACTGTGCGCTGCCCATCTCGCCGTCAGCCACGACCCGGGCATTGTTGCTCATGTTCTGCGCCTTGAACGGCGCAACTTTCAGTCCCTGCCGCGAGTACCAGCGCGCCAGGGCGGCCGTGAGGAAGCTTTTGCCGGCGCCGCTGGTCGTGCCGCACACCATCACGGCGCGGGCGGGTGCGCTCACTGCGGGTCGAACTCCCGGGCGATTTCGCAGAGCAGCCCGGTGACATAGGCGCTGAACGAGCGCCATACCTCGAGATGGAAGGCGTCGCCGCGCGTGCGCCACAGCACGATATCGGCCTTTGCAAATACGGTTCGGGTGCACATACCGATGGGGAATTCGCCGAGGTCCAGGTCGAGCGGGCAGCCGCCGCTCAGAATGGTCGCGGCATGCGGGCCGCTGACCTCGAGGGCAAATTGCCGATGGCTGATGTCGACCAGAGCGCAGGGCAGCCCGGAGAGGGCGCGCTTCAGCGCGGTGTCCATCGCGTCCGATTCCTGCGCGCCGGTTCCGAGGAGCAAGTATTCATCGGGCCCCAGCCACAGAGTCGCACGACCATCGCCAACCACGGCGCGGCACGCTTCCTCGGCGAATCCGGTTCCCCAGGCCGCCGCCGCGGCCTCGCGCACTTCGCGGCCGCCATGCAGTATGAAACGCAGCGCGGGCGGCAGCGGCTTCAACCACGGCGTTGCCGGCACGGCCGGGAGACTGCGCTTTGCGTGATCAGGCATTGATGCGTGCTCCCGTCGGATCGTAGAACACGGGCGATGTGACTTCGACTTCGATGTCCCCGTGCGGCATGGGCACATACAGAGTCTGCCCGAGACGGGCGCGGCCACCCGCGATCATGGCCAGCGCAATCGAATGCTCGAGCACGCTGCTGGCATAGGAGGAGGTTACGTGACCGATCAGTTCCATGGGCGGTTTTTGCCGCGCCTTTGCGGCGACTTGAGCACCTTCCTCGATCACCGTCCGCGGGTCCTTGGTGCGCAGGCCGACCAGCTGCTTGCGATCAGACGACTTCATCGACCCCCGATCGAGCGAGCGCTTGCCGACGAAGTCGGATTTGTTCTTGCCGACCGCCCAATTGAGGCCCGCATCGTCCGGCGTAACGGTTCCATCGGTGTCCTGACCGATGATGATGTAGCCTTTTTCCGCACGCAGCACGTGCATGGCTTCGGTTCCGTATTCGGTGATGCCGTGCGCCCGGCCTTGGTGGTGCACCGCCTCCCACACGGCAAGCCCGAAGTCCGCAGGCACATTGATCTCGAAGCCCAACTCGCCGGTGAAGCTCACCCGAAACAACAGCATGGGCACGCCGCAAATGCGCCCGCGGCCAACGCTCATATGTGGCCAGGCAGCGGGACCGATATCGAGGCCCTCGATCAACGGTTCCAATACGTGGCGCGCGCGCGGTCCTTGCACGGCGATAACGGCCCATTGCTCGGTGGTCGAGGTGAGCCAGACTTTCAGGTCCGGCCATTCGGTTTGACGGTAGTCCTCCATCAGGGCGAGGACCCGCGGCGCACCACCGGTGGTGGTGGTGACGTGAAATCGATCCGCGGCGGTGCGCGCCACCACGCCGTCATCGTAGATGAAGCCGTCCTCGCGCAGCAGGATCCCATAGCGCGAACGGCCGACGCCCAGGTTCGACCAATTGTTGATGTACAGGCGGTTCATGAATTCCGCCGCGTCGGGGCCGACCACCTCGATCTTGCCCAGGGTCGAGGCATCGAATATTCCGCAGGCGCCGCGCACTGCGCGGCACTCCCGCGCCACCGCGGCGTGCATGTCTTCCCCGCTGCGCGGAAAATACCGCGCGCGCTTCCACAGACCCACATTCTCGAACACCGCGCCCTGGGCCTGCGCCCAGGCGTGGGTGGGGGTGGTGCGTACCGGATCGAACAAGTCGCCGCGCGAGGTACCCGCCATGCTGCCGAAGGTGACCGGTGTGTAGGGCATGCGAAACGTCGTCAGTCCCACCTGCGGAATGGTTCGCTCGAGACTCTTTGCCACAATGGCCATGGCGTTCAGATTCGATGTCTTGCCCTGATCGGTGGCCATGCCGGTCGTGGTGTAGCGCTTGACGTGCTCGATGGATTGGAAGCCTTCGCGGGTGGCCAGAGCAAGATCTCGTGTGGTCACATCGTGCTGCCAATCGACGAAGGATTTATCGCCGGAGGGTTGATCCGCCTGCGGTAAGGCACCCAGATGAGCCTGCCGGTGGCGGGCGGGCGCCTCGACGGCAAAGCGGCGTTGCGCCCGGCTCGGTTGCGGAGCCGAAGCGGCGCCGCTGGCCGCGCCGTCCGCCAATACCTCGGCCAGCTCGTACACTCCCCGGCAGGCCCCCGCGCAGCGTTGGCGCTCCGCCGGCGCACCCGGCACGAAGGACTGGAGTGGCTCGCTCCACTGCAGTTTGCCGCGCGATTGCGAAAACAAATGCACGCTGGGGGTCAATCCGCCGGACATCAACACGGTATCGCAGGGTACGCGCTGCCAAGCCTTCACCGCAGCGCCCTCGACCCGGCCGAGGGTGACGGCGCTGACGTGCAGATCGCCCTCCGTGCCGAGCACAGTCGAGCCTGTGAGTATTTCCATCCCGGCGTGCCTCGCGGCATCGGGGAGGGCGCCCGCAACCGCCGCGCGCACATCCGCGATCGCCGCAATGACCACGCCTGCCGCGTGCAGATCGAGCGCCGTCTGATACGCATCGTCACTGCAGGTGACGATGACGACGCGGCCGCCGACGTGCACACCGTAGCGGTGCAGGTAAGTCTGCGCGGCGCCCGCCAGTAAAATTCCCGGCCGATCGTTGCCCGGAAAGACCAACGGGCGCTCGATCGCGCCCGTGGCGAGCACCACGGTGGCGGCGCGCACCTGCCAAAGGCGTTCACGCAATTGTCCCGGCAGCGGCGCTGCCAGATGATCGCTCAGACGCTGGTTGAGGCCGATGAGATTGTGCGGGAAATAGCCGAAGGCGGTGGTGCGGGTGAGCAGGGTCACCCGCGGATCGGCGGCCAGAGCGGCGATGCTCTGCTGTACCCACACAAGAGCGCTCTGCCCATCGATTCGCGCCGTCGTGTCCGCCAGCAGGCTGCCGCCGAATTCCGACGTCTCATCGCACAGGATCACGCGGGCACCGCCCTGCGCGGCGGTCAATGCCGCCGCAATTCCGGCGCCGCCGCCGCCGACGATCAATACGTCGCAATGCGCATAACGCTGCGCGTAACGGTCCGGATCGGCCTGGGTAGGCGCCCGTCCCAAGCCCGCCGCGCGGCGAATCACCGGCTCATACAGCGCCTTCCAGGCCTTTTTGGGCCACATGAAGGTCTTGTAGTAAAAGCCTGCAGGGAAGAAGCGCGACAAGCGATCGTTGATGCGGCCGACATCGCGCCGCAGGCTCGGCCAACGATTCTGACTCTCGGCAATCAAGCCATCGTACAACTCGACCTGAGTGGCGCGCAGATTGGGGGTGACGCGCGCCGCATCGCGGCGCACGGTCACCAAGGCGTTCGGCTCCTCGGAACCGGCGGCGAAAATGCCGCGCGGCCGGTGATACTTGAACGAGCGTCCGGTCAAATGCACGCCATTGGCGAGCAAGGCCGAGGCCAGCGTGTCGCCCGCGAGTCCTTCATACGATCGGCCGTCGAAGGTAAAGCGCAAGCGCTGCTGGCGGTCGACGCGTCCGCCGGCGACCGAGCGCCGCTTGCTGCCCAAGCTCACGGCGCAATCTCCGGCGGCGGCAATTCGCCGGTCTTGTAGAAGGCTAGAAAATGATCGGTGGTGGTATCGCGCAGCGCGTTGAAAAATCGCCCGCAGCCACGCGCATGACGCCAGCGTTCGGCGTACACCCCCTTGATGTTGGTGCGCATGTACAAAAATTCCGCCCAGGCGCGATCGTCAAGCTGCGCGGGCTCAAGCGGGCGCGCCAAATGCGCCTGACCACCGTAGGTGAATTCGATCTCGGGCCGATTGCCGCAGTAGGGGCAGTCGATGAGCAGCATCGCGCGGCCTCAGTGAGCCACGGCAGCGGCCGCGGCCTCATCGATCAAGCAGCCGTCGCGAAAGCGCTCGAGGGTGAATGGCGCGTTGATCGGATGCGGCTGGTCGCGGGCAATGGTCCAGGCAAAGACATGGGCCGAGCCCGGCGTAGCCTTGAATCCCCCGGTGCCCCAACCACAGTTGACATACAGCCCCGGAACTTCGGTCTTGGCGATGATGGGTGAGCGGTCCGGCGTCACATCGACGATGCCGCCCCAATTGCGCATCATGCGCAGCCGGCGAAAATTGGGGAACAATTCGCAAATGGCATCCAGGGTGTGCGTGTTGACATGCAAGGCGCCGCGCTGGGTATACGAGGTATAGGCGTCGGTACCGGCGCCGATGACCAGTACACCCTTGACCGACTGGCTGAGGCGCGGAAATCCTGCTCGATGGCACGGA
>DATLVV010000194.1:0-4412 GCA_035577165.1 Steroidobacteraceae bacterium
CCGATCATTACGCGCTGGCTCGTGCCCACCGAGACCTGGCTGTTTTACGGGTTCGTGCTGATCACCTGGTCCCTCTTATATTTCGACGTCGACGGCATTCGTGCATTGCGGCGGGAAAGCGCGCGGGCGGCTCGCGCCGACGCGCTCGCCGTCGAAGCGCGCCTCAAGACCTTGCAGATGCAACTCGAGCCGCACTTCTTGTTCAACACGCTCAATTCCATATCAACTCTGGTGACGGCCGGCCGCACCGGTCCGGCCACGGCAATGATCGCCGAACTCAGCGAATTCCTGCGAGCGACGCTTGCGACCCGCGAGAAGCCCGAGACCACCGTGGGCGAGGAGATCGAGTTCATTCGTCACTACCTGCGCATCCAGGAATGTCGATTTGGCGATCGGCTACGGGTGGTTTTCGATATCGAACCCGCGGCCCTGGTGGCCCGAATACCCACGCTGCTGCTGCAGCCGCTGGTTGAGAACGCCATTCGTCACGGAATACTGCCCAAGTCGGAGGGTGGATGCGTATGGATTCGGGCGGCACGACATTCACGCGATTTGGTGATTGCCGTCGAAGACGACGGCGTGGGCATTCCCGAGACCCCCGAGGTGAAGACCGGGGTCGGCTTGGCCAACACACGGCTGCGGTTGCGGACCTTGTATGGCAACGCCGCGCAGCTCCAGATCGGGAATTCCCCCGCCGGCGGCGCCGTGGTGTACATCGAAATGCCCCTCAAACTCTCGGACGCGAAAGGTGGCGCCACGTGACGCCCACCTCATCACTGACTTCGATCACCGCAGCCATCATCGACGATGAACCCCTGGCCAGAGAAGGCGTGCGAATCCGCTTGGAACGCGCCGGTGGCGTTACCATCGTCGGGGAGTGTGGAGACGGCGGCACGGCCGTCGTGCTGATCCGTACCCGACGGCCGGACGTTGTTTTCATCGACGTTCAGATGCCCGGAAAGACGGGCATCGAGGTTGCGCAGGCGGTGGAGCCCGAATTCGCCCCATATTTCGTATTCATAACCGCCTTCGATGCGCACGCCATCCGCGCATTTGAACTGAATGCCCTGGACTACCTGGTCAAACCGATCGCGGACGAGCGCTTTTCATCTTCGCTCGAGCGCGCGCGCCTGGCCGTGCGAACGCGGAGTCAGGCGGCGCTCGGGCGGCGGTTGAATGCAGGCGAACCCAGCGTCACGGCACGCGCCGCGAAGCTGACCGTGCGCATCGGCAATCGATTGATACTGATTGCGCCCGCGGAGATTGACTGGATAGAAGCAGCCGGCGACTACGCGCAACTGCATGTCGGGAAGAAGGCCTGGCTCATGCGTGAGCCCATGTCGGTGCTCGATGCCAAACTGATTCCGCTTGGCTTCACGCGGATCCACCGGTCCACCATTGTGAACACGGATCGCGTTGTCGAGCTTCGAGCGCTCGATGATGGTGAATACACGGTGGTTCTGCGCGACGGCACCGCCCTCAAGCTGAGCCGTAGCTACCGTCACGCGGTGCCGATGCTACTTCAATCGGGTGTCTGATCGGATTCGCCGCCGATACGCCATCCAACCGAGCCAGCTGCAGGGAAGGGCGCTGATCGCCAAAATGTGGCGTTGCGGATTGCGGGGCGCAAGCCGGGCGCACCGCGCCGCTGCTGCGCCACAGATTGCGTGGAGGCGTGTTCATGCGCTGGCGGAATTCAATCGTTCGATGTCGGCCCGGTCCAATTTCAACTGCGTGGCGGCGACCAGGTCATTCAGCTGATCGACGGTGGTCGCACTGGCGATAGGGGCGGTGATGCTGGGCCGGGCGATTTGCCAGGCGAGCGCCACGCTGGCGGGCTTGGCGCCATGGCGCCGTCCCACTTCATCGAGCGCCGCAAGTATGCTCAAGCCACGTTCATTCAGGAAATTATCGATGACTCCCTGGCCGCGCGCACTTTTCGCGGCGTCCGCGGGTGTGCGGTATTTTCCGGTGAGAAACCCCGCGGCGAGCGCGAAGTAGCTCACCACGCCGATTTGATGTTGCAGGCACAGGGATTCGAGTGCGGATTCGTACTCGGCACGCGCATAGAGATTGTAATGCGGTTGCAATACTTCATAGCGCGGCAGGGCATGCTTGCGGCTGAGTTCGAGTGCCTCGCCCATTCGCGCCGCCGTGAAGTTGGACGCGCCGATCGCCCGCACCTTGCCCTGGGAGATCAGTTTCTGATAGGTCGCGAGCGTCTCCTCCATGGGTACGGCGGTATCGTCGCAATGCGAAAAGTACAAATCAATGTAGTCGGTCTGCAGTCGTCGCAGCGATTCTTCGACCGAGTGCATGATGTGCTTTGCGGACAAGCCCTTGCGATCGGGTGCCATGGGCATGCCGACCTTGGTCGCGATGACGACATCCTTGCGATTTGCGCCCCGCCGCAACCAAAGCCCAAGCACCGTTTCGGATTCGCCGCCCCGGTGTCCCGGCGCCCAAACGGAATATACATCCGCGGTATCGATGAAGTTGAGCCCGGCACCCAGCAACGCATCCAGTACGGCAAACGAGGCGGTTTCGGTTGCGGTCCAGCCAAAGACATTTCCGCCGAGGCATAAGGGGGCTACCCGCAAACTGGAGAGGCCCAAAGATCGAAGTTGCATCGAAACCTCCAGCTTTGACTGCGAATGATCCTAAACTGGACCCATGGCCGCGACCACCGGTATTTCTGCAAAGCCTCTTCGCTTGCTCGCCCAGCAAGCGTTGAGCCGCGCCGCCGGCGCGCCATTGCTCGGCGGCAACGCCTTGGAACTCTTGATCGACGCTGCGGCCCACTTCGATGCATGGCTCTCCCTGATCAAGGGCGCTCAGCGGCGCGTGCTGTTGGAGAACTACATCATCCGAGATGATGAAGTCGGCAGTGCGTTTCGCGATGCGCTGGTCGAGCGTGCACGGGCCGGAGTACTGGTTGCCGTGGTGGTCGATTGGCTCGGATGCCTCGGCCAATCGCGCAGCGCGTTTTGGACCCCGTTGCGCCATGCCGGTGGTCAGATACGGGTATTCAATCCGCCGCGGCTGGGTGAGCCGCTGGGCTGGATCAGCCGCGATCACCGTAAACTGCTGATCGTCGACGGAATCTGCGGGTCCGTGTCGGGCGTGTGCCTGAGTTCCAAATGGCTCGGAAATCCGTTGCGCAATGTGCCGCCGTGGCGCGATACGGGGTTGCTGGTGCGCGGGCCCGCCGTGGCCGAGCTCGAAGCCGCCTTTATGCAAAGTTGGAGCGCCACGGGTGCGCCGCTCCCGGCGTTCGCGCCGGTTCCCGAACAGCCGGTGGGTTCGGTGGCATTGCGGGTCATTGCCACTCAACCCGCCAGCGGCAGCGTGTACCGGCTGGATCAGCTGATCGCTTCGATGGCGCACAAGAGTCTATGGCTTTCCGACGCCTATTTCGTCGGCATTACGCCCTATGTGCAGGCGCTCGTGGCGGCCGCACGCGACGGTGTCGATGTGCGCATGCTGGTGCCGGGCAGCAGCGACATTCCAGCCGTGGCGGGGATATCGCGCACGGGCTATCGGCCGCTGTTGAAGGCCGGCATCCGCGTGTTCGAATGGAACGGCTCGATGCTGCACGCCAAGACCGCAGTGGCTGACGGCCAGTGGGCACGGGTCGGTTCCTCAAATCTCAATATTGCGAGCTGGCTGGGCAATTGCGAGGTCGACGTCGCGATCGAGGATGCCGGTTTCGCCGGAGCGCTTGCTGCTCAGTACGAACTGGATCTGCAGAATGCGACTGAAATCATCCTGGCACCGCGCCGTTATCGCGGCGGCGAGCACATTCAGGGCAGTGGCACGCGTCCACCGAGGGTTCCTTTCGCGGGCGGCAGTTCGGGCCGTGCGGCTGCAGGCGCATTGCGAATCGCCAACAGCGTCGGTGCCGTCCTGACCAATCGCCGAGTGCTGGGGGATGCGGACGGCGGCCCGCTGGTGACGGGAACCCTGGTATGCGCTGCCATTGCCGTCGTGGCGGTGTTCTGGCCGCAGGGGATTGCGTGGCCGCTCGGAGCACTGGCCGGTTGGATGGCCTTGAATTTGACCATCCGGGGCTGGCGCCTGCGGGAGCGGCGCAAGCGCGGGGTCAAGTAAGCCGGGCGGCCTCGTTCTGTTTGAATCTTGAGTCCACCGCCGCTTCGGCGGCGACCCAATCCGCCAGTTCATTGCCGGGCGCAAATCCACGCCGCTCGGCAAGGAAGTAAGCTTCAGCGGCGATCAACCGGCGCCGTACATCCGGATCAATGGCCGGGGTGCGGGCAGGCGTTGTCTTTCGCTTCGTAGTGCTCGTGGACACGCGTTTCGTAACCATCAATCTGCCTCCGTTGTGTCTGCTCGAGAAGGGCTGCATGCACAGCTATATAGTGGATCTTTGCATGATTCCGCAATTGAATTTT
>DATLVV010000195.1:0-6205 GCA_035577165.1 Steroidobacteraceae bacterium
GGGCGATGGCGGCCGGATCGGCTCCGGTATCGTCCTGAGCGCGAATCGGAAATGCCGGCCCCATGCGGTTGATCAAACTATTGGTGATCGCCGTCGCGATGATCTCGCGCCGCAGCCGGTGGCGCTTCACCCGCACCGCGAAGCGCTTCTGCACCGGCGCAGGGAAATATCTGGCCAGTTCCGCCGACAAATAGGGATCTTCCGGCACGTCGGAACGAATGAGCGCGCGGTAGAGCCATATCTTGCCGTAGCTCAAGTTGATGGCCAGCTCGGGACGCGTCAGGCCCTCGCCGGCCTTGCGGCGTTCGGCGATCTCCTCCTCGGTGGGCAGGAACTCGAGCGAGCGGTTCAGATCTCCGGAGCGCTCGAGCGCGCGGATCACGAAGGCGCTCTCGCTCAATCGCGCCTTCGCCTGGACCTCGCTGGTGCTGATGGCTTGACCCTGAAGATAATTATTGCGCAAGACCAGTCCCGCCACTTCCTCCGTCATTTGAACCAGCAGCCGGTCGCGCTCCGCACGCGTGATTTCATTGGCGCGCACCGCACCGTTGAGGAGGATCTTCAAATTGACCTCGACGTCCGAAGTATTCACGCCGGCGGAGTTGTCGATGAAATCCGTGTTGAGTCTGCCGCCGCGGCGCGCGAATTCGACCCGGCCGAGCTGCGACAGGCCGAGGTTGGCGCCTTCGCCGATGACCTTGCAGTTCAGCTCGCGGGCATCGATCCGTAGCGCATCATTGCTGCGGTCTCCGACGTCGCTGTTACTCTCGAAGGTGGCCTTGACGTAGGTGCCGATGCCGCCGCTCCAAAACAGATCGACATGCGCCTTGAGGATGGCCCGAATGACCTCGTTCGGCGTGGCCTGTGCCGGAAGTTCCAGCATGGTCTGAGCTTCGCGCGACAGCGTCAGGCTCTTGGCGCTTCTCGAATACACCCCGCCGCCCTTGGAGATCGCGGCGCGCGAATAGTCGTCCCAACTGGACCGGGGCATCTTGAACAGCCGTTCGCGCTCCTTGAACGAGCGCGCAGGATCCGGCTGGGGATCGATGAAGATATGCAGATGATTGAAGGCCGCAACCAGTTGGATGTGCCGCGATTGCAGCATGCCGTTGCCGAATACGTCTCCCGCCATATCGCCGATGCCGATGACGGTGAAGTTCTGGCTCTGGATATCCGTGCCGATTTCGCGGAAGTGACGCTTCACGCATTCCCAGGCGCCGCGCGCGGTGATCGCCATTTTCTTGTGGTCATAGCCGGCCGAGCCTCCCGAGGCGAATGCGTCGCCGAGCCAGAAGCCGTATTGTTCCGAGATGGCATTGGCAATGTCGGAAAAGGTGGCGGTGCCCTTGTCGGCGGCCACCACCAGATAGGCATCGTCCTTGTCGTGGCGCACCACATTGGCGGGCGGGACGATCTTTTCGTCGACGATGTTGTCGGTGATGTCCAGAAGCCCCCTGATGAGCGTCTGGTAGCAGGCGATCACTTCGCCTTGCTGCGCTTCGCGTTCGGCGGGCATGCGCTTGACGACAAATCCTCCCTTGGCGCCCACGGGAACGATGACCGTGTTCTTCACGTGCTGCGCTTTCATTAGCCCGAGCACTTCCGCGCGGAAATCCTCGCGGCGATCCGACCAGCGAATGCCGCCGCGCGCCACGTAGCCCATGCGCAAATGCACGCCCTCCATGCGCGGCGAGAATACGAAGATCTCGAACAGCGGTTTGGGCAGGGGCAACTCGCGCAATTGCTGGCTCTCGATCTTGAAGGAGAGATACTCCTTGAGTTGACCGTCGCGTCCGGTCTGATAGGCATTGGTGCGTACGGTCGCCGACAATGCATTCCACGCGGCCCGGAGGATTCGATCCTCATCCGAACGCGTCACTTCCTCGAGGGCTTCGCGGATACGATTGTCCAGCCGCGTCAGGGTGCTCTGGCGCGCCGCCGCTGAAATGGCCGGGTCGAAACGAGCCACGAACAGATCGGCCAGGCTCCTGGCCAGGCCTGCGTTGTTCGCCAGAACCTGCGCGATATAGCCTTGACTGAACGGCAGACCGGTCTGCAGCAGGTACCGGCAATAGGCGCGCATGACGATCACGATCCGCCACGGTATTCCGGCCGCAAGCGTCAATTGATTGAAACTGTCGCTGTCCATGCGGCCGGTCCAAACGGCGGTGAAGGAGCTCTTGATTTCACGCTCCAGCGCCTCGAAACGGGTCGCCGACGCCGCCTGCATGACCAGTTCCAGGTCCTGAATCCAGGCGCGCCGGCCGCCGGGGAACTCCAGTTCGTAGGGCCGTTCGGCAATCACCTTGAGGCCCATGTTCTCCAGCATCGGCAGCAGGTCGGAAATGGGAATGGCATCCTGATTGCGGAAGATCTTCAGGAAGAATTTGTCCTTGCGCCGCGGCTCGGATCGATAAATATCCAGATGCAGGCGTGCCGGTTCCTTCTCGACGGCCTCGAGGAACGACACATCCAGGACAGCCGCGTCGCCGTGAAAATCTTCCATATAGGCGGCGGGAAATGCCCCGGCATACTTCTCGAAGAGCTGCAGGGCGTAGGCTTCGTCGAGGCGCGACAAAAGTGCTGCCTTGAACCCGTCCGACCATGAGCGCACTGCGGCGGCGATGCGCCGCTCCAGCGCGTCGGGATCGACGCGGGCGTCTTCGCTCGGGCGGGTTCGCGCGACGATGTGGATGCGCGCGAGGTTCGATTCCGCAATTTGCACCTGCGACTCCATGCCGGTCGCGGAGAACGTTTCACGAATCACTTTTTCGATCCGCTGGCGAACCTGGGTGTTGTATTTCTCGCGCGGCACGAACACCAGACAGGAATAGAACCGGCGAAATGCATCGCGCCGCAGCAGCAGACGGACCCGCGGGCGCTCCTGCAGGCCGAACACGCCGGTGACGGTGCGAATCAAATCCGTCACGCTGGCCTGGAAGAGTTCATCGCGCGGAAAGGATTCAAGAATGTGCAGCAGCGCCTTTCCGTCATGGCTGTCGGGAGCCAGCGCGAAGTGCTCCACTACCTGCGCCACTTTGCGGCGCAGTACGGGGATCTCCCGCGGATTGGTGCTATAGGCCGACGAAGTCCACAATCCGAGAAAGCGCTTTTCACCGATCAAGCGGCCCTTGGCATCGAAGTGCTTGATGCCGACGTAGTCGAGGTGTCCGGACCTATGGACGGTCGATACCAGATTGGCCTTGGTCACGAGCACGATGTCGCGTGAGCGGCTCTGGCGGCGGATGTCGCGCGCCAGGGAACGGTTGCTACTGGTCGGCTGGCGGTGGCCGCGGCGCAGAATCCCCAAGCCGGTGGCTTCGACCGGCCGCAGGGCTTCCTGGCCCTTGCGGCCCTGCAGCCGGTATTCGCGGTAGCCCAGGAAGGTGAAGTGGCGATCTTCCATCCAGGCCAGCAGCGCCAGCGCTTCGCTCAAGTCTCCGGCATCGAAGTGTTCGCTCAACGCGCTCAATTCCGCGGAAACCTGCCGGGTGGCGGCGCACATTTTCGCCCAGTCCGCGCAGGCCACCCGCACGTCGCGCATGCTGCTCTCGATCTGCGCTGCGAGCGAACTCAAGGCCGCGGGATCGACGATGCGATCGACCTCGACGTGTTGGAAGGACTCCAAGCGTGGTTTCCTTGGGATGGACGGCCTTGTCTCCCCGGCGGCATCGCCGCGTTCGCGCAGCGACAGCAGCTTGCCGGAGGCGTCGCGCGTCACCGCAAAAATCGGATGGGTCAGAAAGTGCAGGGTGAGAAAACGCTCGGTCAGCGCAAGATTGATCGAATCCACCAAGAAGGGCATGTCGTCATTCACCATCTCGATGACGGTGTGCGGCGAGGTGTAGCCATGCTCGCGCAGGTTGGGGTTGAACACCCGCACGAGGGCGGTTCGGCGCCGCCGCCCCGCGAACATCAAGTGCGACAAGGCCGTGCCGGCGAGCTCCGCGGGTTCGCGCGAGGCCAGATCGGCCGCATCGACGTTTGCATAGTAGGCCTGCAGAAAGCGCGGCCAATCCAGCTTGCCCATCGATTTGGGAGGCTTGGCGGACCGCGCCGCGGCGGCGACGACCTTGCGATGTTGTTGCGAGGAAACCTGGTACATGGGGTGGTCCTTGCGTTAGTCCGGCTTTTCCAGATCGGCGATGACGGCCGCCAAGAACCGGCATGCTTCGCCGCCGGTGATGCAGCGGTGATCGAAGCTTAAGCTAAGGGGCATGCGCCGGTGCGCCTGCACCGCGCCGGCGACGACGACGGCATCATCGCGCACTTTGCCGGCGCCGAGTATGGCGACTGCGGGAGGCACCACCAGGGGGATTCCGTAGCGGCCGGCGAGAGTGCCGAAATTCGACAGCATGAGAGTAAAGTCGCGCAGATCCTCAGGCTGGGTGCTGCGCCGGTGCGCGGCCGCCTTTTGCATTGCGATGGCCGCGCGCAGTTCGTCGGGCGATTTCTTCTCGACGTTTCGCACCACCGGCACAATGAGTCCGCCGGGGGTGTCCACGGCGATGGCGAGATCGATGTGCGCGACCAGAAGCCGCGATTGCGCAATCGGATCGTACCAGGCATTCAACGCGGGTTCTGCGCGCCAGGCAAACACCATGGCGCGCATCAGCCGCAGCATGTAGTCGCCGCGCTTGGTCCAGCAGTGGATGTCGGCGTCGTCGCAGACCGTGCTGCCGGACACCTGGTCCCGCGACAGCGACATGCTTTGCGCCATCGCGCGCCGCACGCCGCGCAACGGCTCGACGGTGCCGTCGCCGGGCGCGGCGGCCGCAATTGCACGCGCGGCCGGCGAGGCGGGCGCGCCGCCCGAGGCAATCGACATGTTGGCGTTCTGCAAGACGTCGTCGAGCGTGATCAAACCGGCGCGGCCGCTGCCCTGGACCACGGCGAGGTCCACACCCAGGCGCTTTGCGAGCGCGCGTGCCGCAGGCACCGCAAGCGCGCGCTGCGACTTCTGCCTGTGCGCTCCGCCAGCCAAGCTCAGCTCCTCGTATTCCTCTTCGCTCGTCGAAGGCATGCTGCCGACCACGGTGCCGGAATCGAACTCGATGAGCGCCGCTCCGGTGAGCACGATGTCGCCGGGCCCGCCGCGGAGCGCGGTGACCACGCCGCTGAAGGGAGCCGGCACTTCGACCACCGCTTTGGCGGTCTCGACCGACACCATGGGTTGGTCGACGCGCACGTGGTCGCCCACCTTGACGTGCCACTCGACGATCTCAGCCTCTGCCAAGCCCTCGCCCAAATCCGGAAGCCTGAATGTGCTCATGAACGGAAGATTCCTAGTCGGCGAAGGTGAGTTCCACGGCGTCGATGATCCGCTGCGTGCTCGGAATGTAGTCCTGCTCGAGCTTGAACAGCGGCATGATGGTGTCGAACCCGGCGACCCGCTGGATCGGCGCCTGCAGATCGTAGAGACCGCGCTCCGCGACCAGCGCCGCAATCTCCGCGCCCACCCCGAGATTGCGGGCAGCCTCGTGCACGATCACGAGCCGGCCCGTCTTGGCCACCGAGTCGAGTATGGTATCGATGTCGATCGGGCTCAACGTCGCAAGATCGATGATCTCGGCGCTGATCCCGCGCTTGTCGAGCTCATTGCCGGCCCGCAAGCTTTCCATGGTCATCGCGCCCCAGGTGATGACGGTCACGTCGCTTCCATCGCGCAGGATGTAGCAGCGATCCAACGGCAGCGCAACGCCGTCATCGGCCACTTCCTGGCGCATCGCGCGGTACAAACGCACCGGTTCCAGGAACATCACGGGATCCGGATCGCGAATCGCGGCCAGCAGCAAACCGTAGGCGCGGGCCGGCGAGGACGGACACACCACGCGGATCCCGGGAATGTGGCACAGCATGGATTCGGTGCTTTCCGAGTGATGTTCGGGCGCATGAATGCCGCCGCCGTGCGGCATGCGGATGACGACCGGACAGGAGAGACGACCGCGGGTGCGATTGCGCATCCGCGACATGTGATTCACGATTTGATCGAGCGCCGGATACAAAAATCCCATGAACTGTATTTCCGCCACCGGTTTCAAGCCGTGGGTTGCCATGCCCACGGACATGCCGGCGATGGTTGCTTCGGCAAGCGGCGTGTCCTGCACCCGATCCTTGCCGAAGCGTTCCTGCAGCCCCGCCGTTGCGCGGAACACCCCGCCGTTCGCACCCACGTCCTGTCCGATCACGACCACGTTGGCGTCCT
>DATLVV010000196.1:0-7751 GCA_035577165.1 Steroidobacteraceae bacterium
AGAACCGACTTGAGCAAGGCGGCCATTTCGGCCGGATTCCTCGTCACCCGGATGCCGCACTCCTCCATGACGGCGAGCTTTTCGGTTGCCGTACCCTTGCCGCCGGAAATGATCGCGCCGGCATGGCCCATGCGCTTGCCCGGAGGCGCCGTCACGCCGGCAATGAAGCCGACCACCGGCTTCTTCATGTGCTGCCTGACCCAACGCGCGCAGGTCTCCTCATCGTCGCCGCCGATCTCTCCCACCATGATCACGGCATCCGTCTCTGGGTCCTCGTTGAACATCCGCATGATGTCGATATGCTTCAAGCCGTTGACCGGGTCGCCGCCGATTCCCACGCAAGTCGACTGCCCGAGACCGATGTCCATCAACTGGCCGACGGCCTCGTAGGTCAGCGTGCCGGAACGCGATACGACGCCGATGCGCCCCTTCTTGTGGATGTGTCCGGGCATGATGCCGATCTTGATCTCATCCGGCGTGATTACGCCGGGGCAGTTGGGTCCCACCAGCAGAGTCCTTTTCCCACGCATTCGATTGCGGGTCGCGATCATGTCGCGGACGGGCACGCCTTCCGTGATACAGATGACCAGGTCCAGGTCGGCATCGACGGCCTCGTCGATGGCGCCGGCCGCGAACGCCGGCGGCACGTAGATCACCGACACAGTAGCGCCGGTTTGCTGCTTCGCCTCCCGGGCACTGCCGAAAATCGGAATATTCTCGAAGGTCTCGCCGGCCTTGTTCGGATTCACTCCGGCGACGAAACATTCCCTGCCGTGCGCATAATCGCGGCACAGGCGGGTATGGAAGGCTGCGGTTTTTCCGGTTATACCCTGCGTCATCACCCGGGTGTTCCTGTCGATCAGGATGCTCATGCTCGCTTGCCTATGTGCCGGCGACCGCAGCCACGATTTTCTGCGCCGCGTCCGCCATGTTGTCGGCGGAGATGATCGGCAGTCCCGACTCCCGCAATTTTTGCCGGCCCAATTCCTCATTCGTGCCTTTCATGCGCACCACCAGGGGAACACCGAGCTTCACTTCCTTCGCGGCCGCGATCACACCTTCGGCGATGGTGTCGCATCGCATGATGCCGCCGAAGATGTTCACCAGAATCCCCTTCACCGCGGGGTTCTTCAGCATCAGCTTGAACGCTTCGGTCACTTTTTGCGTGGTGGCGCCGCCGCCGACGTCGAGAAAATTCGCAGGTTCCGCGCCGAACAGTTTGATGGTGTCCATGGTCGCCATGGCCAGACCCGCGCCATTGACCAGACAGCCGATATTGCCGTCGAGCGAGATGTAGGAGAGATCGAACTTGGACGCCTCGACTTCGGCAGGATCTTCCTCGTCGAGGTCGCGCAGGGCGACGATTTCCGGATGCCTGAACAGGGCGTTGGAATCAAAGTTGAGTTTGGCGTCGAGCGCCAGCACGCGCCCATCGCCGGTGAGGATCAAGGGGTTGATTTCGGCAAGCGACGCGTCGCATTCGACGAAGGCGCGGTACAGGCCGTGCATGAAACCGCGTGCCTGCGCCGCCGATTCATCCGGCACGCCGATCTTGCGCGCCACGGCGTCGGCCTGTGCGTCGGTCAGCCCTGCCACGGGGTCTATGGCAACCTTGTGAATCTTCTCAGGCGCGCGGGCAGCCACCTCTTCTATCTCCATGCCGCCCTCGGAACTCGCCATCAACGTCACCCGTTGCGTTGCGCGATCGACGACCATGCCGACGTAGAGTTCCTTGCGGATGTCGGCGCCCTCCTCGACGAGCAGGCGCTTGACCAAGCGGCCTTCCGGACCCGTCTGGTGGGTGACCAGCGTCATGCCGAGGATCGTCGAGGCAAATTCATGCACTTCCTCGAGCGACTTTGCCACCTTGACGCCGCCGCCCTTGCCGCGGCCGCCGGCATGGATTTGGGCCTTCACCACCCAGACCTTGCCGCCGATTTCGCGCGCAGCGGCATCCGCCTCGGACACCGAAAAGCAAGCGATCCCCCGAGGGGTGGCAACCCCGTACCGACGGAGAATTTCCTTGCCTTGATACTCGTGAACGTTCATGGGTTAGCCTGAGCGATCTGCGCCCGGTTCTCGTCCAGGGTTTTCGCCAGGAGCTTCGTCAGCGCGAATACCGTATCGATGTGAGGAGTCGCGGTATCGGTCAACCGCGCCAATTCCACCACCGAACCCAGCAATGCCTCGATCTCGATCGTGCGGCCGGCCTCGATGTCCTGCAGCATCGACGTCTTGTGGTGGCCCACCTTCTCTGCACCGCTGATGCGCTTTTCCAAGGGTACTCGAAAGGAAACACCCAGTTTGTTGGCGACGGCTTGCGCCTCGGTCATCATGGCCGCCGCAACCGCGCGGCTCGGCGGATAGCGGCAAATGTCGGCGAGGGTGGCGCGCGCCAAGGCGCTGATCGGATTGAACGTCAGATTGCCCCAGAGCTTCAACCAGATCTCGGCGCGGATATCGCCGAGCACCGGCGCCTGCAATCCGCCGCCGATGAAGCACTCCGACACCCGCCTCACCCGGTCCGTGCTCTGCCCGTCCGGCTCACCGACCGGAAAGCGGTTGCCCTCGACGTGCTTGATCACGCCGGGCGCCAGCAACTCCGCGGCCGGGTACACCACGCAGCCTATGACGCGCTCGGCGGGAATATGTGCGCCGATCACGCCATGCGGATCGACGCTGTTCACCCGGGTTCCCGCGAGGGCGCCGGGATATCCGTGGAAATACCAATATGGGATTCCGTTTTGCATCGGCACCACGATGGTCTGCGGCCCGAATAATTTGGGCACTTCGCGCGCCACTGCCTCGACCTGATGCGCCTTCAGCGCCAGAATGACCAGATCCTGCGGACCGGCGGCACTGTAGTCGTCGGTTGCCGTGACCTGCGAAACGGCCTGTTCGCCACCGTCGGCCGCCACCAGCCGAATGCCGCGCTCGCGAAGCGCTGCCAGATTGGCGCCGCGTGCAATGAAGGTCACATCTTCGCCGGCCAGCGCGAGGCGGATGCCGACGAAGCCGCCTATCGCACCGACACCGATGATCGCTATCTTCAATGGCGTCCGCCCACGAGGCGCAGGAATCCGCGCCCAGCTTGCTGAAACTTACGGTAGTTAGCCGGGGACGCAAATGCGTCCCCGGCCTCGCTGCTGAGAGAGTCCTCAGCTTACTAAAACCCGACTAGAACTTGTAGTTCACGCCCGTGGAAAAGCCCACTTCATGACATCCGCCCCAGGTGGTATTGCCGGCGCTGCTGTAGTCGATGACCGTGGTGTTGGTGCCATCATGACAATCCGTCGTCAGGCCGCGGCCGCCGGCGCCGATGTCATAGTGGGCATTGCCGTTGTTGATGGTTTCAGCCGCATCGAGGTACCACGTCAGGGACTTGTCGAAGCGGTGCTTCCACGCAACGGTATACATGTTCGCCGTGTTATCGGTACTGAGCGGATTGTAGTTGTGCTGCCCGCCCGGGTCCCCCGGAGTGGCACCGGCATGCGCCCAGCCGACGCTCACATTATCCTTCGACCAGAGGTCCTGGGACAGGGCGAACCATATGCCGTTTCTCTGCCGCTCGTTCTGAAATTTCAGATCGGCCGGCAAGTCCCGCTTCAAGTACTCGTAGATGCCGCTGACCGACAGACCGAATCCGAACGTGTATTGCGCGCCGACCTTGAACGCCGATTCGTCCGCGATATCCGTGAGATAGGGCGGCGAAAAGCCGTCGTTGGCCGCGACCCCCGGATACTGGCTTACAAGAAAATTGTAGGTCGCGAAATCGAGCAGCGGCGAGTTGATCCCCACCAAGTATCCATAGATGGGATGATTGGAGCCGATGCCGTCGCTGTTGCGATTCACTCCCTTGTGCATCTCGTAGGCAACGGTCGCGTAGAACGGACCGGTTTCGAACTTCACGTCGACGCTGTACGCGTCGCCGAATCCACCATCATCGCAATTGAGCAGCAGATTGCCGCTGCCCGGCTGATTGCCGCCGTTGCAATCCGGCGAGCCCGAGGACTGAACGACGTTGTTGTAGGTGCGGTTCTGGCCCGGTGAAACCAGGGCGTCGAAGCTGAATACGCCGCCGAATTTCGGCGACTCGTACCAGATCGCATGTTCGAGGCGGGTGCCGAATTCGACGCGATTGTCGCCGCCGCTGTTGCCCATGACCACCGCGTAGTCGCCCAGTTCGCCGGAAAACGGATTCATGCGATCGGTCGATTTCTTATAGGGTGAATAAGTTGTGCCCACCTTGATCTTGCCCCAGCCCGGATCGGCGAACCCGACGAACGTGTCGCCGTAGCCGATCGCACCTTTGACCACGTTCGATTGCTGGTACTGCGAGGTATTGAGGCCGGGCGACGAGGTGATGGAAGGCTGCACCTCGATTTGATAGATGAATTCCGTCTCGCCGCCGTCGATTTTGTGCGAACCGCGGTAGCCGATGACCGACTTGTTGGTCGAGAAGGCCGGCATATAGCCGACGCGTCCCACCGGACCACTCTTCGGGTTCGGATTGGCCGGGTCGATTTGATAGCCGGAATTCGGGTTGGCGGGGTCGATGAGCGCGTAGTGGTGCGCAACCAGACCCTCGATGCCCTTCGTGGTGTCATCGAATGACACATCGAGCGTTCCGTAGAAGCCGCTCAGGAACTTCTCGAATTTGGGCTCCTTGGGCGCCTCCTTGGCCACGGCGGGTCCGGTCCCGGCGGGCGGTGGCGCGACCGGAACAGGCTGCACGACCGGCGGCGGAGCTGTCTGCTGCTTGGTCAGTGCGTCGAGTTTTTTCTGCATTTCCTGCATCTGCTGCTGCATGGCCTTCATCTGGTCCTGCAGCGCTTTGGTTTGAGCATCGTCCGCAAAGACGATGCCGTTGAAGGCGACACTGGCGGCGCATGCCGCAAGCGCCACCAGCATAGGCTTTGCCAATTTGATCTTGAGCATCGTGTGACCCCTTGTGAAACGCGTTTGTTCGAATCGTTCTCGTCGTTGCCAACCAACCATCACTGCCTTGCGGCTACCTCCCCAACATCAACACCGATCGCGCTCCCCCTCGAGCGTCATCAAATGACCTTCTTCGATCTCAGCGCGGCCACATCGGCGGCCCCGTAGCCGAGCTCGGCGAGCACCTCATCGGTGTGCTCTCCCAGCAGTGGTGAACGCCTCACCTCGGTGGCGCTGTCGCTCATCTTGATGGGGTTGCCCACCGTCAGGTACTTGCCGCGTTTCGGATGGTCCACCTCGACGATGGTGCCGGTCTTGCGCAACGACGGTTCATTGGCGAGTTCGTGCATCGACAGGATTGGACCGCAGGGGATGTCATGCTCATTGAGCAGGGCCATGGCTTCGAACTTGGTCTTGGTCTCCGTCCACGCTTCAACCGCTGCAAACACTTCCTTGAGCCGCGGCAGGCGTGCATCCGGCGTCGCAAAGTCAGGATGAGTGATCCATTCTTCCTTGCCGATCACCTTGCAGATAGCCTTCCAGATCGGCGCCTGCGCGATGAAATACAGATATGCGTTCGGATCGGTTTCCCAGCCCTTGCACTTGAGAATGGTCCCCGGCTGGCCGCCTCCCGAGGCATTGGCGGCGCGCGGCACGGCCGTGCCGAACTTGGCGTGTGGATACTGCGGATATTCCTTCATGACATGTGTGCGATCGAGCCGCTGTTGGTCGCGCAGCTTGACCCGGCACAGATTGAGCACACCGTCCTGCATCGCCGCCAGCACCTTCTGACCGCGCCCGGTGGCGTTTCGCTGATACAGCGCTGCGACGATGCCGAGCGCCAGGTGCAGTCCCGTGCCGCTGTCGCCGATTTGCGCACCTGTGACCAGCGGTGGGCCGTCGTCGAATCCGGTGGTCGAGGCGGAGCCTCCCGCACATTGGGCGACGTTCTCGTACACCTTGCAGTCCTCGTAAGGACCGGGCCCGAAGCCCTTCACCGATGCGAGGATCATGCGCGGATTGAGCGCTTGAATCCGCTCCCAGGTGAAGCCCATCCGGTCGAGAGCGCCGGGCGCGAAGTTCTCCACCAGCACGTCGCAATGCTTCACCAGCTTCTCGAGCACCTGCTTGCCGCCGTCGCTCTTGGTATCGAGCGTCACCGAACGCTTGTTGTGATTCAGCATCGTGAAATACAGGCTGTCCACCTCGGGAATATCGCGCAGCTGTTCGCGCGTGATGTCGCCGGCGCCGGCCTTCTCGATCTTGATCACATCCGCGCCGAACCAGGCGAGCAGTTGCGTACAGGTGGGACCGGACTGCACGTGGGTGAAGTCGAGAATGCGAACGCCGTCCAATGCCTTACTCATGCGATTCCCCAGCACCGATCATTTGTACATCGTCTGATTCTTGGTGCCCGGCGCATACTCGCGCGGGTCGACCCAGATGTTGACGACCGCCGAGCGGCGCAGTTTTCTCACCGATTCACGCGCGCGCTGCAACGCCGGCGCAATCTGCGCAGGGTCGCGGACTTCTTCGCCGTAGCCGCCGAGCATTTCGGCAAATTTGCCGAAAGGGACGTCGCCCAACAGATTGCCGACGCTGCCGCGCTGCTCGCCGTATTTCGCGAGCTGTCCATAGCGAATCTGGTTCATCGCCGAGTTGTTGCCGATGACGGCGAGGTAGGGAACACCGAAGCGGTTGGCGGTTTCCATGTCGAAGGCGGTCATGCCGAACGAGCCGTCGCCGTAGTAGCAGAGAACTTCCTTGGCAGGATTCGCCAGTCCCGCGGCGATCGCAAATCCGGTGCCGACCCCGAGTGAACCGAGCGCGCCCGGATCCATCCATTGGCCCGGACCCCGTGGGCGCACCGCTTGTGCCGAGATGGTCACCACGTCCCCGCCGTCGCCGATGTAGATGGTGTCGTCGCCCAGGAATTCGTTGAGCTCCCATGCGACCCGGTACGGATGAATCGGTACGCTGTTCGACTTGAACAAGGGCATCAGTTTTTCGGATGCGGCGGCCTCGGCGTCGCCGAGCTGTTTCAGCCACTGCTTGCGCAACTCCCGCTTGTCGTTCTTGAGACGGCCCGAAGCAGCTTGCAGCACCGCACCCAGGATGGCGCCCGGATCGCCGGCCAGCCCCAGGCTGATGTCGCGATTCTTGCCGACGGTCCTGTAGTCCATATCGATCTGCACCAGAGTCAAGTCCTTGCTGATGCGCTTGCCGTAGCCCATTCGGAAATCGAACGGCGTGCCCACGATCAACAGCACATCGGCGTTTGCGAAAGCCTGGGTTCGGGTGCGGTCGAAATGGTGCGGATCACCGGGCGGCAGCAGGCCGCGGCTGGCACCGTTGAAATAGCCGGGTATATCGAGGCCGCGCAGCAACGCGATCGCCTCCTTGTGGCCGCGCGCGGTCCACACTTGCTGTCCATATAGAACGGCCGGCCGCTGCGCATTGACCAGGATGTCGGCCAATTTCTCGATATCGCGCGGGTCGCCGATCGAACGCGTCGAAGCGCGGTATTTGCCGGGCTGGGGAACCACCGCCTTGCTGACATCGACTTCGCGGTCCAATACGTCGCGGGGAATTTCCAGGTACACCGGTCCGGTCGCGCCGTTGAAGGCCTCGCGCGCCGCCATTGAAATCATGTCCGCCACGCGCTCGGTGCTGGACACGGTCGCCGCGAATTTGGTGATGGGGGTCATCAATTCGACATGCGGCAGGTCCTGCAGCGAACCCATCTTGTGCTGCGTCAGCGCGCCCTGGCCGCCGATGTGCAGCACCGGACTTTCCGAACGGAAGGCGGTGGC
>DATLVV010000197.1:0-5275 GCA_035577165.1 Steroidobacteraceae bacterium
CACCTGGCCGCGCCGTGACAATGAGGACTTTCCCGCGCCTTCTGAGCCGTTTGGCCGCCGTTGCCGCGCTGTCGCTGATGTGCGTGGCCGGTGCAGCCGTGCTTCCGGACGATCGCGCCGACATCTTCTGGAGCAGCTACCGGGGCGGCGGCATGGACATCACCGGCGAGTCGGTGCTGGTGCGCAAGAAGTTCTCGGAACAGTTCGCGGTGGAGGGCAACTTCTTCATCGACAAGGTGAGCGGCGCCTCCGTCGACGTCTTGAGCCAGGCCAGCGTCATCAAGGACAAGCGCAATCAGAAGAGTCTGTCGGTCGACTACATCCACGACAAGACCCAGTACAACCTGTCGTACACCGACAGCACCGAACGCGACTACATCTCCAACACCACGCATTTCTCACTGAGTCAGGACATGTTCGGTGATCTGACCACCGTGAGCCTGGGATTTACCCTGAGCCGCGACAAAGTCGGTGAAAACAACGGCAGCTCCTCGAGCCCGGATGTTTCTTGGCTGGGCCATGCCACCAGCCGCAGCTTCGAAGCCGGCGTGTCGCAGATCATCACCAAGGACCTGATTGCGGGCGTGACCTTGGAGGTCATCACGGATCAGGGACTGTTGAGCAATCCGTACCGGTCCATACGCTACGTGGATACCACCGTCCCGCTGGGCTATTCGCTCGGGAGCCAGATATACCCCGCCACGCACACCAGCACAGCGGTCGAAACGCGGGTCAAGTACTACCTGCCCTATCGCGCGTCAGCGTCGCTGTCGTACCGCTACTTCAGCGACACCTGGGGCATCCGCGCCAACACCATCGAGTTGGGCTACATCCACCCCCTCGGCAACAAATGGATCTTCGAAGGCCGGCTGCGGCACTACAGCCAGAATAGCGCGACCTTCTACAGCGACCTGTTCCCCTTCGTGGACTCGCAGAATTTCGTGGCCCGCGACCAGAATCTCGCGGCCTCGACCAACAACAGCATCGCCGGCAAAGCAACCTGGGCATTCGCGCCCGAGGGCTTCCTGATTTTCAAGCGTGCCACCGCGACCCTCGACATCAGCCGCATTCAGTTCAAGTACAGCGACTTCAGAAATATCAAGGATTACAACAACACCCCCGCGGGCGGCGGCTATCAACCGGGCACCGAGCCCTTGTATGGTTTTGACGCCATGGTCTATCAGGTCTATATATCGATGTTCTTTTGACCTGGGATTCGGCGCATGAGAATTACACGGCGCGGGCTACTGCAGAACTTGAGCTGGATCGCCGGCGGGTCGGCCGTGATGTCCTGGCGACGGTCACCGGCCGTGGAAGCGAACCGGCTCGACGTCAAGGATCCGGCCGCGATTGCGCAGGGCTACGTCGAGAATGCTTCGCAGGTCGACGTCAAGAAATTTCCGCAGTTCGTGCAGGGATCGAACTGCGAGAATTGCCTGCTGCTGCAGGGAAGCGCCGGCAACAACTACCGTCCCTGCAGCCTTTTCCCGGGCAAACTGGTATCGGTCAGTGGCTGGTGCAAGGGCTGGACCCCCGAGATGTAGGCGTCGCGCACGCGCACGCCGACCGCGGGAAAATCAATAAACAGTCCGTCGATGCCGCGGTCCAGGTAACGCTGGATCTCGGCGTCGAGATCTCCGTGAGCCGCCGGCGAGGCGCCGATCCGCAAGTCTTCGGGCAGGAATTCATTTTCGGCGCGGAAGGTCCACACATGCACCTTGAGACTGAGCGCATGCGCCGCCTGGATGCCCGCCGCGCTCGCCAGGGATTTGGCGATGCCGATGCCATCGGCGTATGTCGCGACCTGCGCCAGATCGCCGAGTTCATGTTCCAGCAGCTGCACCAGGGTGAGCCGGGTCATGGCGCGCAATTGCCGCAGATTGCCTGGATCGAATGACTGGATGACGACCGGGCTGCCCTCTGCGGCGTAACCGTGGCGCTGCAGGGCATCGAGGACCGCCTGCTCCAAGGGCAGGCCGATCGCGGCAAAGTGTGCGGGGTGCTTGGTTTCCGGGTACACCCCGATTCTCGAGCCGTCGCGGCGCCGGCCTGCGGCGGCCGCCAATTGCAGGATTTCATCGAAGGTCGGCACGGTGAACTGTCCATCGAAGGCGCAGTTCTGCGGCCGCAATTCCGGCAGGCGTTCCCGCGCGCGCAGAGTCTTGAGTTCTGCCAGGGTGAAATCTTCGGTAAACCAGCCGCGCAGAGTTTCACCGTCGATGGTCTGTGTGCGCTGCCGTGCTGCAAATTCGGGATGCTGCGCCACATCGGTGGTGCCGCCGATCTCATTCTCGTGCCGGGCGACGAGCACGCCGTCGCGCGTCATCACCAGGTCGGGCTCGATGAAATCGGCGCCTTCCTCGATCGCGAGGCCGTATGACTCCAGGGTGTGTTCGGGCCGCTCACCGCTGGCGCCTCGGTGGGCAATTACAAGGATATTACGCAAGGGGCACCCGTTGGTTCATGGCCCTTGAGTTTAGCGCAGGCAGCCAAGCTCGAGGCTCCCATATCATGGAGCCTCGAACCTGCGGTTCGGCGCTGACGCGATCTATCTCGGCGGTGTCAAAACCGAAAAGCTCGGTTCATGCGCCGACATCAAGGTATTCGTGCCCGGCACCCAGGGTGATCTCTGCGGCGACTTAGCTTCGCCCCAATCTGCGCGCAACGATGTCGGTTGGGCCGCAAACGCAACGCCGATGGCGAACACCGCTCCGGCAGCGATCACCGTTACTTTACGACGATACATGCCGTGTCCTCCGTGCACTTAAAACAGGCCATGCGGCGGGTTGGTATGCGGCGTGTCCATCACCACGGCATGCGGCGGGTTGGTGTGCGGCGTGTCCGTCAAGGCGAAAGCGGAACCGGCAACAGCGCAGCCGGCGATCAAAGCGATTAGACTTAGTTTCATGAGAGTGCTCCGAGTGTTTTGTTAAAGGCGAGACAACCAGGCAGGCGGCCGCGGTACGGCCTCCTGTAGAGGTAAAGGCGACGATAAGACCAAAATCCCCTCAAATTGCCGCAGCATGTATGATTAAGGGAAACCCTTAACGATTAGCTGGGAGCATAGCGTGGGGTGAGAAAACGACGATGCAAGTACCGGCCAATTTCACGCAGCTATTGACGGAGTGGCGCTCGGGCCAACCGGAAGCATTGGATCGATTGACCCCACTGGTATATGAGGAATTACGCCGGCTGGCGCGCAACTACATGCGCGGCGAGCGGGGCAGCCACACTCTGCAGGCCACCGCAGTGGTGCATGAGGCCTTCCTTCGGTTGATCCAAGCCAATGTTGCTTTGCAAGACCGCGGCCATTTTTTCGCATTGGCGTCGCGTCTGATGCGGCGCGTGCTGGTCGACCACGCCAAGTCGCGCTCGCGTATCAAGCGCAACTCCGGCCTCAGAGATTTTGTGGCCGAGGCCACCGGCGAGCTGTCGCCGCCCGTGGATTTCGATGTCGTCGCACTGGATGACGCGCTCGAAGGTCTCCTGCAGATGGAACCTCGCCTGGCCCAAGTCATCGAGCTGCACTATTTTGGCGGCATGACCTATGACCAAATCGCGGCCGCGCTGGCGACTTCCGCCGCAACAGTGCATCGCGACATACGGCTGGCGCGGGCTTGGTTGCTGAATGAAATCGGCGGCGCGCGAACTGCATGATACCGAAGGCACGCTGGCAGCAAATTCAGTCTCTGTTCGAACAAGTGGTCGACTCCGGGACCGGCGAGCGCGCTGCGTACCTGGCACACGCCTGCGGCGATGACATGGAATTGCGCTCGTCGGTCGAGTCCTTGCTCGAATCGGACAACAGAACCGAGGACCCGCTGCTGCAGGCGATCGGCCAGGCCGCAGAATCCCTGTTGGAGGACCACCAGGATCGATTGATCGGCACGCGCGTCGGTCGGTACCGCATCGTTTCCATACTCGGGCACGGCGGCATGAGCACCGTGTATCGCGGCGAGCGCGATGAATCTCAATACCAACAAACCGTCGCGATCAAAGTATTGCTGCATGCGACGCTGCATCCGCGTCTGCGCAATCGGCTGCACAGCGAACGGCACATCCTTGCCACGCTCGACCACCCGTCGATCGCACGCCTGATCGACAGCGGCGATTTGGAGGACGGAACGCCGTATCTCGTGATGGAGCATGTCGACGGCGAATCCATCGACTCCTATTGCGACAGCCGCACCCTGTTCATTCGGGAGCGGCTCGAACTGTTCGTGCAAGTTTGCGCCGCGGTGCAATACGCGCATCGCAACCTGGTCGTGCATCGGGACATCAAGCCCTCCAACATCTTCGTCACGGCGGAAGGCGCACCCAAGTTGTTGGATTTCGGTATTGCGAAGCTGCTGGCGCCGGAAAGCCTGTCGCACACCTTGCCGGTCACCCGGCTTCAAGAGCGCATCCTGACGCCTGAAAACGCCGCACCCGAACAGGTCCTGGGCCGTCCCATCACGACCGCCACGGACATTTACGCACTCGGCGTATTGCTGTACCAGCTCGTGACCGGCCGTTCCCCTTATCGGCTGCTGAGTTACAGCCAGCTGCAACTGGAACGAGCCATTTGCATGGACGATCCGCCGCGCCCGAGCCAAATGGTGATTGCCAAGCTGGGGAAGGAAACGGAGGCAGACCGCAGCCGGATCTCGGATCGCCGCGGCCTCTCGCCGCAGCGGTTGCGCACCCGCCTGAGCGGCGATCTGGACGCCATCATCGCGATGGCCATGCGCAAAGAACCGGATCGGCGTTACCCATCGGTCGAAGCCCTCGCGGATGACTTGAACCGGCACTTGCTTGGCCAACCGGTCCGCGCGCGGCACGGGGACTGGCGCTACAACACCGCCAAATTCCTGCGGCGACACCTACTCATGGTCGCCGGTGTCACGGCAGCGTTCCTGGGATTGGCGCTGGTCGCCGGCCTCACGCTCTGGGAGAACCATCGAATTGAAATGGCCCGCGAGGCCACCGCGCAAGAACGCGACCGTGCGCAACAAGTGTCGGCCTTCATGGTGGACGTATTCTCGCAAGCGGATCCGTTCAATGCGCAGGGAAAGGAGCCGACCGCCAAAGACTTATTGGACCAGGGTGCGGCAAAGATCAGGGGGAACCTGGCTTTGCAGCCCGAAGTGCACGCCGAGTTACTCGAAAGCATCGGTCTCGCGTACCGGCACCAAGGCCTGAGTGATCGGGCAATACCCTTGTTCGAACAGGCGGTCGCCATACGCCGCCAGGAGCGTCCGCTCGACAACGCCCGTATCGCCGTGGCAGTGGCAAA
>DATLVV010000198.1:0-2054 GCA_035577165.1 Steroidobacteraceae bacterium
GTGGTTGATCCGCAGTTCCACCTCGCCGCAAATCTTCAGCGCCGACGACAAGAACATGTCCAGGGTGTGATTGACCGTACCCTCGCTGGAGTTCTCGATGGGCACCACGCCAAAGTCGGCAATACCGCCTTCGACTTCGTGAAAAACCTCGTCGATCGCCGGCAGGGGCAGCGCCCGCACCGATGAGCCGAAGTGCTTGAGCACGGCGGCCTGGGTGAACGTGCCTTCCGGCCCCAGGAACGCCACTTTGAGCGGTTCCTGCTGCGCCAGACAAGCCGACATGATCTCGCGAAACAGCCGCGCGATTTCCTCGTCGCGCAGCGGACCCCGGTTGCGCTTGAGCGCCATTCGCAGAACTTCGGCCTCCCGTTCGGGGCGGTAAAAATCGACCGCCTTGCCGGAGGCCGACTTGGATATGCCGACCAGCTGCGCAAAACGAGCCCGCTCGTTGAGGAGTGCGTGAATCCGCGCATCGATGGAGTCGATGCTGTCGCGGATGTCGCCCAAGCCGCCGCCGGCCGGCTTCACCCCCACGGCAGCCTTGGACCGCGGGGCGTCCTTGGTCGGCGCGGTGCCCTTGGTTGGTGCAGTCCCTGGGCCCGACGGTCGTTTACGCTTTGCCATGCTCGCTCCTCATGCGTGCCGGTGTTCGAATTCGCGCATGAACTCAATCAGCGCTTCGACGCCGGCGAGAGGCATGGCATTGTAGATACTGGCACGCATGCCACCCGACACGCGATGTCCGGCGAGGCCGTGCAGGCCGGCGGCCGCGGCTTCGGCGAGAAATACGGGATCGAGCTGCGGCTTGGCCAGGGTGAACGTCACGTTCATCCGGGACCGGGAATCCTTCGCGATCGGATTTTTGTACAGCCACGAGCCGTCAATGGCGGCGTATAGCGCCTGCGCCTTGGTCCGATTTCGCTCCCCCATCGCGGCCAGCCCCCCGGTCTTCTTCAGCCATTTGAACACCAATCCGGCCATATACCAGGCAAAAGTCGGCGGCGTGTTCAGCATCGACGACGCGTCGGCGACCGCGCGGTAGTCAAATACCCGGGGCGTCTCGGCGCGCGCGTGACCGATCAGGTCCTCGCGTACGATCACCACCGCCAAACCGGACGGGCCGATGTTCTTCTGCGCACCGGCATAGATCAGCCCGAACCGGGCGACATCGACGGGTTGCGACAGGATGCTGGAGGACATATCGGCCACCAGAGGACTGCCGCCGGTGCGCGGCGTGTAGCCGAACTCGACCCCGCTGATGGTTTCGTTCGGCGTGTAATGCGCATAGGCGGCGCCGTCGCTGAACTGCAACTCGTCCTGAGTCGGCACTCGCGTATAGGTGCCGCCGGCATCCCCCGCGACGTGCACCTGGCAATAGCGCTGCGCCTCGGCAATCGCGCGATGCGACCAGTGGCCGGTGTTCAGATAATCGACCGTGGCCTGCGGCCGCGTCAAATTCAGGGGTACCAACGAGAACTGCGCCGATGCACCGCCCTGCATGAACAAGACTTGGTAGCCGCCCGGTATGGACAGCAGCTCGCGTAAATCCGCCTCGGCCTCGGCTGCTGTTTGCAGGAAGGCCTTGCTGCGGTGACTGATCTCCATGACCGACATGCCGCTGTGCTGCCAATCGGGCAATTCGGCCTGAGCCTGCTCCAGGACCTCGAGCGGCAACACGGCGGGTCCCGGGGAGAAATTGAAAACTCGCACTGTCCGACGTCTTAGGTGTCGGCCGCGGGAGTACCGGTTCCGGGAGTGTCGTCCGCCGGCGGGTCGTCGGAGTCGCCCTCGACGTCCCGCGCCAAGCCATCGATGCGCTCCAAGCCGGAGAGCAAATCGCCCTCTTCGAGCCGGATCAAGCGAACGCCCTGAGTATTGCGCCCCACCACGGAAATATCTTTCACGGGGGTGCGCACCAGCACGCCGTTCTGGCTCATGAGCATGATCTCGTCATCCACACTGACCTGCAGCGCGCCCACCATCTGCCCATTGCGGTCGGTGATCTGCAAGGCGATGACGCCTTGGCCGCCGCGCCCGTGCTTCGGAAAATCATC
>DATLVV010000199.1:0-10625 GCA_035577165.1 Steroidobacteraceae bacterium
TGGGTGCGCGCCGATGTGGCGATCAAGAACGGGCGCTTCGCCAAGGTGGGGCGGGTCGAAGGGCGCGGCGTGCGCGAAATCGAGGCGCAGGGGGACTTTGTTTCCCCGGGCTGGATCGACATGATGGATCAGTCCGGAGAAATTCTTCTCAAGAACGGCCTGGCGGAGAACAAGCTGCGCGAGGGCGTCACGACGGCGATCGCCGGCGAAGGCGGAACCCCGGTGCCATCCGCGCAAATCGACGAGTACTTCAAGAAACTCGAGCGGCAGGGCATCTCCTTGAATTTCGGCACGTACTACAGCAGCGCGCAGGCCCGCGTGGAAGTCATGGGCGATGTGGCCGGCAAACCGACGGCCGCGCAAATGGAGGGAATGCGTGCACATGTGGCCGAGGCCATGCGCGCCGGCGCCGTGGGAATTGCGACCGCGTTGATCTATCCGCCGGACAGCTTTCAAAGCACGGAGGACCTCATCGATCTGGCGCGGGTGGCGCAGAAGTACGGCGGCATCTATGCCAGCCATATGCGCGACGAAAGCGCCAAGCTGCTGCAGGCCATCGATGAATCCATCGAAATCGGCGAGAAGACCGGCATTCAGGTCGAGATCTTTCATTTCAAGGGCGCCTACGCGCCGGGATGGGGAAAACTCGTGCCCGAAGCGGGTCGCGCGATCGATGCCGCCCGGGCGCGCGGCGTCAACATCGCCGCCGACATGTATGTCTACACCGCAGGGGGCACGGGGCTCGACATCACCGTGCCGAATTGGGTCTGGGAACAAGGAGAAAAAGAAGGCCTGAAGCGGCTCCAGGATCCCGAGATTCGCGTGCGCCTGAAGCGGGAAGTGGCCTCCGGCTCCCTGCCGGGGTGGTCGAATCTCGTCGAAGCGAGCGGCGGTTGGGAGCATGTCATGCTTGCGAATGCGTTCAATCCCAAATATGACCGATACCGCTACAAGAGCATCGACTACATTGCCAAGCAGCTGGGCCAAGAGCCCGCGGACGTGTCGTGGGATATCCTGCTGGGCGCGCAGCCGAATCGCGCCATGGCGCTGTATTTCATGATGAACGAGGCGGACATCGAGACGGCATTGCGCTGGCCGTGGATGAGCATCGGCAGCGACGCGGGCGCCAACGATGGACAGGGGACGATCGACGCCATCGGACTGCCGCACCCGCGAGCTTACGCAAATTTTCCGCGGGTGATTGCCGAGTACGTGAAGAAGCGTCATGTCCTTTCCCTCGAGGACGCGGTCCGCAAGATGACGTCCTGGCCGGCGGCGCGCATGCACCTGTACGATCGCGGTGCGATCCGCGAGGGACTGAAGGCCGATGTGACCATTTTCAATGAGGAGCGCCTCGAGGACGTCGCCACCTACGAACATCCCACGTCCTATCCCACCGGGATCGACTACGTTCTGGTCAACGGCCGGCTGGTGATCGATCAGGGCCATCACACGGGTGCGAAGCCCGGCAGTGTATTGCGAGGCGCGGGCTACGGAGCACACGCCGCCGAGCGTTCGAGATGAGCGTTTCCCAGACGGCGGACGGTCAGGGGTCCTGGTTTCAGCGCTACTTGCTGCCCGGCTTGGCGTTCAAGGCAGTGGTCATCGGGGGCGGTTACGCCACGGGCCGCGAACTCGCCGAGTTCTTCATGCCCAGCGGTCCCCAGGGCGGCCTGCTCGCCATGCTCGTGGCCATGCTGATCTGGAGTGCGGTCTGCGCGATTACCTTTTGCCTGGCGCGAGTCAACGCCAGTTGGGACTATCGGACGTTCTTCAAGATTCTGCTCGGACGCTACTGGGTGATTTTCGAGGCCGCTTACGTCCTCTTCATGATATTGGTGCTGGCCGTGTTCGGCGCGGCCGCCGGCGCCATCGGCGCGGCCTTGCTGGGTTGGCCGCCGCTGGTGGGCACGCTGTGTCTGATCGCATGCATCATCATTTTCTCGGCCTACGGCAACGCTTCCGTGGAACGCTTGTTCAAATGGGTGTCGTTTTTTCTCTACGGCACCTACGCGATATTTGTCGGCCTCTCGCTCTTTACGTTCGGCGACCGCATCGTCGCCAATCTGGCCGTCGCCGCGCCGGTGGACGGTTGGGCAGTCGGCGGTTTGACCTATGCCGGCTACAACGTGGTGGGCGCCGTGATCGTGCTGCCCGTGCTGCGGCATCTTCGCAGCAGCCGAGACGCGCTTGTGGCGGGCGCCCTGGCCGGCCCGCTGGCCATGATTCCGGCGCTGCTCTTCTTCATTTGCATGATTGCGTATTATCCGCAAATTTCCGCGGAGCCGCTGCCATCCGACTTCCTGCTCAAGCGCCTGAATTTTCCCGCCTTCCACTTTCTGTTCCAACTCATGATCTTCATGGCTCTGTTGGAGAGCAGCACCGGATTTGTGCATGCCATCAATGAACGTGTGGCGCTCGCCTACGCTGCGCGGCGGGGCCGCATGCTGCCGATGTCTTGGCGCATCGCGATCACCACGGCGCTGCTGGTCGGATCGATTTTTCTGGCGGCCCGGTTCGGTCTGGTGACCTTGATAGCGCGGGGCTATCGTAGTCTCGCTTATATTTTTCTTGCAGTTTTTGTAGTGCCGGTTCTGACCCTCGGGCTGCGGCAGATCTGGAAGACACGAACCGTCAGTTTGGAGACACCATGAATCACGCTCGAAACATTGATCGAATGCGCGGCGCGGCGCTGGCCGCGTCGCTGGTTGCTGCAGCCGGCAGCGTGTGGGCCGCGGCCCCCCGCGTGCACGACGTGGTGATTCGCAATGCGCTTATTTACGACGGCTCCGGCGGCAAGCCGTACGCCGGCGAAGTAGCCATCGACGGCGATCGTATCGCGTATGTAGGCCCCCATGGCGGGCTGCAAGGGCGCAGCGAGATCGATGCTCACGGCCAGGCGGCTGCGCCGGGTTTCATCGATATGATGGGTCATTCCGAAGAATCGTTGCTGGTCGACGGGCGGGCGGTCAGCGGCCTCAAACAAGGCGTCACGCTCGATGTGTTCACCGAGCTATCCATGGGGCCCTTGTCTCCCGAGATGGCGCGGGACGCGGCCAAGCGTCAGGGAGACGTGAAGTTCGACGTGACCTGGCGCACTCTGGGCCAGTACCTGGATCACTTGCAGCAGCGGGGAATCGCTCCCAATGTGGCGAGCTTCGTCGGCGAAGGCGAAGTACGGGTCAACGTTCTCGGCGAAGCCGATGTGCAACCCACGCCCGAGCAACTCACCGCGATGCGCGGACTGGTGCGGCAGGCGATGGAAGAAGGAGCGATGGGGGTGACCACCGCGCTGATCTACGCGCCGATGAATTACGCGAAAACACCGGAACTCATCGACATGGCGAGCGAGTCGGCGCGTTGCGGCGGCATCTACACCGCCCACATGCGCAGCGAAGGCGATCACATCGAGGACGCGGTGCAAGAGACCATCGACATCGCGCGGGCCAGCGGCGCGCCCGCGGAAATCCATCATTTGAAGTTCATCGGCCGCACCAATTGGGGCAAGCGTGCCACCGTTGTCGGCATGATCAACGCGGCGCGTGCATCGGGGGTGCGCATCACGGCGGATATGTACATGTACACCGCCGGCGGCACCGCGCTGGACGCCTCCATGCCGCCCTGGGTTCATGATGGCGGACCGGAAAAAATGATTGCGCGCCTCAAGGATCCGGCGGTCCGCGCCAAGGTGATCGCGGCGATGCGCGAGGATCATCCGAAGGATTGGGAGAATTTGTACCGACAGGCCGGCGCCGAGGGCATGTTGCTGTTGGCGGTGAAGCACGCCGAGCTCAAGCCGCTGATCGGCAAGACCATCGCCGAGATCGCAAAAGCACGCGGCGTCAGCGCCGAGGATGCCATCATTGATCTCGTGATCGAGGATGAAGCAGCGGCCGGCGCGGCCTATACCATCATCACCGAGGACAATATCCCGCCGCAGCTGTCGCTGCCCTGGGTGAGTTCGGGATCCGATGCAGAATCGAGCGCGACGGAAGGGGTGTTCCTCCTGTCCTCGACTCATCCCCGCGCTTACGGCAACTTTGCGCGCATCTTCGCCAAGTATGTGCGCGAGGAGCATGTGATACCGGTGGAGGAGGCGGTGAGGAAACTCACGTCATTGCCGGCGGACGTCCTGTCGCTCGCCGATCGCGGCCGCCTGCGGACGGGCGCATTTGCCGACGTCGTGATATTCGACCCGAAGACGATACAAGATCACTCTACCTACCAGAAGCCGATGCAATACGCGACCGGCGTGAGCGACGTGTGGGTCAACGGCAAGCGGGTGCTCAAGGACGGAGAGCCCACCGGCACGCTGAGCGGACGAGTGTTGCGCGGCCGTGCCTGGACCGGGGCAGCGGGCGGCGGCTGCCGGGCGTCTGCCAAGGACTGGACTTGGATCGATCAACCACCGGCTCGCGGCAGGTAGCGGCATGGCGCGGCTCGATGGCTGAGAGCCGCGACCCCGCAGTGAGGCGAGTCGGCGAAGAGTTCAGCGCCGAAGCACTTGTTATTCTGCAGGAAGCGGCGACCTGGGCGATGGACCGCGGTCTCGACGTGTGGACGATTGCGGAATTGCGCGCGCAGGACTTTGTCGCCGCCGCCAGGGCGCAACAGTTGGTGATGGGCTTTTCAGGCGTCCGCCCGGCCGCGGCCATGCTGATCCAAACATCGGACCCCATCTATTGGCCGGAGGCGGCGCCCAATAGCAGTCTGTTCCTGCATAAGATTGCGGTG
Organism: Steroidobacteraceae bacterium; assembly: GCA_035577165.1. GTDB lineage: Bacteria > Pseudomonadota > Gammaproteobacteria > Steroidobacterales > Steroidobacteraceae > Bog-1198. The sequence continues at coordinate 4,735 of DATLVV010000199.1, forward strand.
CGCCGTGAGTTCGCGGGTCAACAGTGGTTGCGGCGCCTCATCGAATTCGCCGTGGCCGATGCCAGGGATCGCGGCATGGGATGGATTCGGCTCGACACCTTGTTTCAGTCGAGATTGCAGGGCCTCTACGAAGCGCTGGGATTTACGGTGGTGCAAGAACCACCCCTGCTCATCGAAAAGCGGCTGATGATCCGCATGCAGCGCCCGTCGCGGACGACGGGCCGTTGAGCTAGCCGAAGCCGCGAAAGCTCGCGAACTCCTCGACCGGCGCGCGCTCCGAGCGCAGCGAGTTGACCGCGGCGCTCCGGTCCGCATAACCCAGCGCCATGCCGCAATAGATCATCTCCTGTTCAGGCAGCGCGAAATGCGCTTTCAAGCTCAGCCGCAGCGTCGCCCAGGCTTCCTGCATGCAGGAGCTGACGCCGCGCTCCAACGCCGCGAGTGCAATGGACTGCATGAACATGCCGAGATGCGCCCATTGGCCATAGCCCATGCGCTCGTCAATGACGAAAAATAATTCGACCGGGGCGCCGAACATTTCGAAGTTGCGGGCGAATCGAGCCAGCCGCGCGCTGCGGTCGGAGCGGGGAATCCCAAGCAGGGCGTACATGTCCTCACCCACCTTGTAGCGGCGCGCCCGATAAGGATCCCAGAGGTTGGCGGGGTACACCGGCCGGTCGCTGCTCTCGTCGGCGCCCTCTGCGGCGTGGATTCGTTTCGACAACCCGATGACGGCCTCGCGTTCCGCGCCCGCCACCGCGATGACCTTCCAGGGCTGCATGTTGCCCCCCGACGGCGCCCAACGCGCGACATCCAGGATTTCGCGCAGCAGCTCTTGCTTCAGCGGTTGCGGCAGAAATTCACGGGTTGAAATCCGCCCCTTGAGCGCTTCGGTGACCGTCAACATCGCATCTCCTGAATCCCATACGAAAGTCGTATGATCCCTGCATGTCCAGCGTTCCGCCAGACCCGACGAATGACGAGAACGCCCGCTACAAACGGGCGATCCGCGCGGCGGAGGAGTTGTTCAAGAAAGTGGGCTTTCGCGCCGTCACCATGGAACTGGTGGCGCGCGAAGCCAACGTCGCCAAAGCGACGCTGTACAGCCACTTCAAGAACAAGGATGAACTGTTCCTGGCGGTCTGCGCGCGAATGGCGCGCATTCTGCGCGGAGCCGTCGAGCAGGCATTGATGAAACCGGGCACGCCCCTCGATGCACGTCTTGCCGACGGCGTTGCGGCCAAGCACCGGTCGATCTTTGCGCTGGTGCGCGCATCGCCCCACGCCGCTGAATTGTTCACCTACACGCACAGCATGGCCGGCGATATTTTCCGCGAGCTGGACACGGCAATTCTGGACATGCTGCGCACGGCGATGGCCGAGGACCCGGAACTCGCGGCGCACGCGACTCAACTCGCGCAGGCGCTCTACTTCGGCAGCTCGGAGCTCGCCTATCGAAGCAAGACCGCGGCCGACATGGAACTGGCGCTGCACGACTTTGCCCTCACCTATCTGGCCGGTGCCCGGGCCTTGGCCAAGCGGCCCAAGGGGGAGCGGAGCACCGTTTGAGGCCCATTTGGCTCAATTTCATTGACAAATTGAACGAATATCGTATGATTCGTTCATGTCACTGGAAGGAGTCATTATGTCATCTCATGCCAGACTTCGAGCACTGCGCAATGGTTTGCTGCTGACCGCGGGTCTCCTCATCGGGGCCGTATCCACAGCGGCTGCGGCAGGAACAGAGGTCGTGACCGACGCGCCGCCGCCGCCGGATCGGGTCGAACACGCGCCGCCGCCTCGCGACGGCTACGCGTGGGCACCGGGCCACTGGGAATGGAATCATCGTTCCTACGTCTGGGTTTCCGGCACCTGGATCGTGGAGCACCGCGCGGCTCATTGGGTGACCGATCGCTGGGAGCAGGTGGGTGCGCAATGGCACTACCTACCCGGCCACTGGGAGCACCAGTAGCGGACTGCTATCGGACCGGTATCAGATAAGATCGCGCGATGACGATCACGAGGCGCGATTTCTTGATGACCTCCGGCGCCTTGGTCGCGGGCAGCGTGGTATCGAGAGGGGTCAGGGCAACGCCGTCAAGCGACGGCGCTTGGGTCCTGCCGCAGAAACGCCCGTTCAAGGTGATCGAGAACGAGTGGATACCGCTGCGCGACGGGACACGCTTGGCGGTGCGGCTGTGGATTCCCGAGGGTGCGGACCAGCGGCCGGTCCCGGTCGTCTGGGAATATCTTCCTTACCGAAAGCGCGATGGCGTGCGCACCCGCGACGATGCCACCGCACTCAATCTTGCGCCCTATGGTATTGCCTTTGCGCGCGTCGACGTGCGAGGCACGGGCGATTCCGACGGGGTCATCAGCGATGAATACTCGCATGCGGAGCTCGGCGACGGGGTTGAATGCGTGGCGTGGCTCGCCAAGCAACGCTGGTCCAACGGCTCGGTCGGCATGCGCGGAATTTCCTGGGGAGGCATCAATTCGCTGCAGATAGCGGCGCTGGCGCCGCCGGCGCTGAAGGCCATTATGCCGATGGGATGCGTCGATAACCGATTCACGGGCGATGCTCACTATATCGGCGGGGCATTGGCCACCGAGAACTTCAAGTGGGGTACTTATTTCAAGGTCGACATGGCCGGTCCTCCGGATCCGGAAATTTCAGGGAAGGATTGGGAAAAAAAGTGGCGCCGGCGCCTCGACGCGACGCCGGCGATTCTGGAGCGCTGGACTTCACATCAACGCTACGACGAGTACTGGCAGCGCGGATCTGTCGCTGTGGACTACGGCCGCATCAGTTGCCCGGTGTATGTCGTCAGCGGCTGGCTGGATCCTTATTCCAACTCCGTCGGCAGCCTGCTCGCGGGACTCAAGGTACCGCGCAAGGGATTGATCGGGCCGTGGGGACATTCCATGCCCAATCTGCCGGCGCCGCTGGCGCTCGATTGGGCGTATGAGGAAGTGAGGTGGTGGCAACATTGGCTCGAGGGCGTCGACACTGGAATCATGGCCGAGCCGATGCTGCGCGTGTACATGCCCTATCAGACCATTTCAGAGGTCTATCCGGCGGAGATTCCCGGGCGCTGGGTGGCCGAAGCGTCTTGGCCCGCGGCGAATACCCGACCGCTGATCCTGCATCTGGGGCAGGGCAGTCTCTCGGCGTCGCCCGTTGCCCTCGAGCGGATCAACTATGTGGGCGACAAGATCGTGGGTTTGTGCAAGCCGCAATGGATGCCGAGCCGCCCCGACGATCAAACGGCAGATGACCAGAAATCGCTGCTGTTCGATTCCACGCCGCTCGACTCCGACACGGAAATTCTTGGCTGCCCGGTCGCAAGAATAAGGGTCAGCTCGAGCACCGCGGTGGCCAAACTCGCGGTGCGTTTGACCGAGGTTCTGCCCGATGGCAAGTCGTGGTTGATCAGCTATGGCGTGCTGAACCTTACGCATCGCGATTCGCATGAACACCCGACGGCCTTGAAGCCGGGAGAGTTTTACGATGTCGACGTGCCTTTCTATATGACTGCGCATCGCTTCAAAAAAGGCAGCCGTATCCGCGCCGCGGTTTCCGAGAGCCTCTGGCCCTTGCTGTGGCCCTCGCCGCAGATCGCCACGCTCACGTTGGAGTTGGGCGCCTCGAGCCTGATGCTGCCGGTCCGGCCGGCGCCGGAAGCGGAGGCAGCGTTTCCGATTCCCCTGAAACGTTCGCCAGGATCGAGTCCCTACACTCACACCGTCATGGGACCGGGAACCCAAGGGTACCTGGACAATCCTTTGCGCACCACGGTATTCGAGGACATCGGAATAACGATGCAGGAACAATCCAGTGAGAGCGTGGTCGCCAAAGAAGGCGAGGCGAACAGCAGCGTGTGGAAGCAAGAGAACATGACCGCATGGAAACGCGGCGATTGGAACTGCACCGTCAGCGCCGCCTTTGAGCTCAGCTCGACCCCGGACGCCTTTCACTTGAAAGAGGCGCTGCGCGCCGAGAAGGCCGACAAAGAAATATTCTCGCGCGAGAAAGTCAGCGTCATCAAACGCGACCTGATCTAACGGGCGGCGGCCCGTTTTAGCGGGCGGTGGTTTGCTGCGCCAGGAGCGAACGCACCGAAGCCAGGGACGCCGCTTCCCTGCCGTGGCGCCCCGCATACGCGACATATCCGTCGGGCCGAACCAGAACCGTATCGTCCCGCTGCCCGACGCGCAGTTCCACGATCTCGTGGAGCGATTCGGCGAAGCGATGGGTGGCGTTTCTGGCGGCCGGCTCGGCGCGATCGCTGCTGACCAGCAGGAAGCGGCTGCCGATGCCGTGGCCGCCGCGCAACGAATCATCGAAGAACCGCCTTCCCGCACCGGCGACGATGGGGCTGCGGTGATAGTCGATGCCGAGTCCGGACAGTCGCCGGACGAAGGCGTGCTGAAACGGCGCCCAACGCGACACCGCCGGGATGAGCGTGTTGCGCAAAGCCTGCGCGGCCTTGCTGGGTGTCCCCATGGCCTTGGTCAATAGATCCGTGGTCTTGATGACCGCTTTGATCACCGGCCGCCGCTCGGCCGTGTAGCTGTCGAGCAGCGATTCGGTGGCGTGACCGCGCACGGCCAAATCGAGCTTCCAGGCCAGATTCCAGACATCCTGCAAGCCGGTGTTCATCCCTTGTCCGCCGAACGGACTATGAATGTGCGCGGCGTCGCCGGCCAGAAAGATCCGCCCGACGCGCAGCTGCGCCGTTTGCCGATGGTGGATGCGGAAATAGCTGCTCCAATTCAATTTGGAAACCTCCAATCCGGTGGGTGCCCGCTCCGTGAGAATCCGTCGCACAAGATCCAGCGACGGCGCGTCGCCTTCCGCGCGGGACATGACGGCGACGACACGCAGGCGCGTGGCGCTCATCGGAAATATCGCCAGCGGACCGGATTCATCGGGGCACAACAGCAATTCGTCCGCCGGCATTTCGGCGCCGGTCTCGATGTCGGCCAACATGAACGTTGCCTCGTAGGCGCCGCCTCCGAAGGAAAGATCGAGCAAATGCCGCACGGGGCTGTGCGCGCCGTCGCAGCCAACCACGAAAGACGCCCTGAGCATGATCGTTTCACCCTCGCGGTCCAACACGACGCTGACCCCGTCATTCTGCTGTGCCGCCGAAACGAAGGTGGTTTCGTATTCGACCTCGCCGCCGGCGCGATGCAGCTGCTCCACGAGCAGGCGCTCGGTGACGTTCTGAGGAACCATGGCGACGAAGGGATAGGGGCTCTGCTCGGGGGCGAAGCGCATGCGCGCCAGTGTCCGCCCGCGCGTCATGACGGCCACCGAGGTCACACGATTTGCATGCTCGAGGAACGGACCGACGAGGCCGGCCATGTCGAGAATTTCAAGTGTTCGCGGAAATATGGCCAGCGCCTTTGAACGGATCGACTGCGATGGCCGCGTCTCGACGATCCGGTATCGCAGACCGCGGCGCGCACACTCATTCGCCAGAAACAGGCCCACCGGTCCGGCTCCAACAATCAGTACATCGGTGTCGGCAGCAGCATGCAACATGAAGCCTCCTCCTAAGCAGCCGCGGAGTGATCGGACAATGCGCGCACCATCGCCGGCCAACCGGTCCGCACACTGGAGAATTGCGGTGCCCATCCGCTCGACGCGCGCAGCTTGCGATTGGAGATGCGCAGCGACCGCGAGATGAGTTCACCCATCGAACCGGTGAGGCGCGTCACCCAGGATGGCAGTATTTTCGGCGGCGCGACTTGCAGGGCGGCGGCCAGCACCTCGGCGAATTCCCGATGGCGCAACGGCTCATCATCCGCGACGTTGTAAATTCCCGCCGGCAGCCATAGCGCGGCGAGTACCGCGGTCGCTGCGTCGTCGTGCGACACGGATG
>DATLVV010000200.1:0-2321 GCA_035577165.1 Steroidobacteraceae bacterium
TATAGCGATGAGCCGGGAGCCTGTCTGAGTATGACCGTCCTCAAGCTTGAAGGAGAAGGCGACGACTGGCGGTTGCACCTGGAAGGCGAGTGGTCGTTGATGGCCATCGCGCAAATCGAAGCGCAGCTCCAAGGCCTGCCCGGCGGATTGCACGGTACGCTGATCTGCGATTGGTCGCGCGCCCGGGCGCCGGCGCTCGGCTCCGCCTGGGCATTGCTGATGCGATTGCACGGGCTCGGCTCCCTCGAGATCCGCCACAGCGGCGATCCGCCGCATTTCCTGCAGCTGCTGGAAAAGCTGGCGGCGGAGCGGCACGCGCCGCCGGCGGCGCGGGAGCCGCCGGTATCGGACGGATGGGTCGGCGGGCTGGGCCGCTTGGCCGTTCTGCAAGGCCGGCAGGCGCAGGCGGTGCTCGACTTCTTCGGCCGCATCGTTCACGTGCTGGGCGAAACGATTTCGCGGCCGCGCGCGTTCCGGCCATCGTCGCTGGCGCGCCATATTTACGAGACGGGCATCACCGCCATTCCGATCGTCGCCCTGATCGCGTTTCTGATCAGCGTGATCGTGGCCTATCTCGGAGCGCAGCAGCTGTCGCGGTTCGGCGCCGACATCTTCGTGGTCGACCTGGTGACCATTTCGGTGCTGCGCGAAATGGGCGTGCTGTTGACCGCCATCATCGTAGCCGGCCGTTCGGGCAGCGCCTTCGCAGCCGAGATCGGCACCATGCAGCTCAACGAAGAAACCGACGCGCTGCGGGCCATGGGGATGAACCCGATCGAATTGCTGGTGGTCCCCCGGGTGCTGGCGCTGGTCATTGCGCTGCCGTTGTTGACGGTGATCGCGGACGCCATGGGCTTGGCCGGCGGCGGACTTCTGTCGCTGCTCAACCTGCACATCCCGCTGGTGCAATTCACCTATCGTCTGCGGGAGGCGCTGGCGCCGACGACTTTTTGGGCGGGGCTGATCAAGGCGCCGGTATTCGCCATACTGATCGCCGTGGTGGGGACCTACCGCGGCATGCAAGTGCGGGAATCGGCCCGCGAACTCGGGCGTCTGACCACGGTCGCGGTGGTGCAATCCATTTTCTTCGTCATCCTTGCCGATGCCTTATTCGCCATCTTGTTCGTGAAAATCGACTTCTGATGACGGACCCAGGCGCACCTCCTGTGATTCATGTCCGCGGCCTCGTCAGCCGATTCGGCGCGCAGACCGTTCACGACGGCCTCGACATGGACGTGCAACCCAACGAGATCTTCGGCGTCGTCGGCGGCTCGGGAACCGGCAAGTCGGTGTTGATGCGCACGATTTTGGGCCTGCGGGCGCCCGACGGCGGCACGGTCGAAATGTACGGCAAGGATGTGCAGCAGCTGGCCGCCGCCGACCGAAGCGCATTGGTGCGCAGCTTCGGCGTAACCTTTCAAAACGGCGCCTTGATCAGCTCATTGACGGTGGCCCAGAACATCCAGTTGCCGCTGCGCGAATACCTTCCGGCGTCGGAGGCTACGCTCGACCAATTGGCGCAGTTGAATCTGGCGCTGGTGGGGCTGGCCGCGGACGATGGCCGAAAGTATCCCGCGCAGTTGTCCGGCGGCATGGTCAAGCGTGCCGCGCTGGCCCGGGCGCTCAGCCTCGAACCCAAACTGCTGTTCCTCGACGAACCGACCGCGGGTTTGGACCCTATATCCGCAGCGGCCTTCGATGAGCTACTGTTGTACCTTCATTCCCAACTGCGGCTCACCGTGGTCATGATCACCCACGATTTGGATACCCTGTTTCGAACATGCAGCCGGGTCGGAGTGATCGTCGACCGGCGCATGATCACCGGCAGCCTGGACGACCTGCTGCAGAATCAGAATCCGTGGATACGCGAGTACTTTCACGGGCCGCGGGCCAGGAGCCTGTCTGCGCATGGATAGGGACGCAAACTATGTGGCAGTCGGCGCCTTCGTGCTGCTGGTGATCGCCATGGCCGTGTCCTTCGTATTTTGGTACACCGAGCAACGCGACAAACGCAGCTACGAGCGCTACGAAATCTACTTCCCGGGCACCGTCAGCGGACTCAGCGCCGGCAGCCAGGTGCGCTACCTCGGGGTCGACGTCGGCAAAGTGGTGCACATCATGATCGATCCGGAACAGCGCAATCGCGTGCTGGTCATCGCCGACATCGATTCCACGGCACCCATCGACGTGCGCACCCGCGCTTCCTTGAGCCTGCAGGGCATCACCGGTCTCTTGTTCATCGATTTGAAGCAGGACAGCAAGCCGGCGGCGCCGGGGGTGCTGGCGAAAGGCATCGACTATCCGGTGATCCGCTCCGCACC
>DATLVV010000201.1:0-3847 GCA_035577165.1 Steroidobacteraceae bacterium
CTCGACATGACCCTGCGCGAGATCGAGCGGGTGCTGTATTTCGAGGCCTTCGTGGTGGTCGATCCGGGCATGACCTCGCTGCAGCGCGGCCAGTTGCTGACGGACGAGATGTACTTGGAGTCCATCGAAGAGCACGGCGACGAGTTCGACGCGCGCATGGGCGCCGAAGCGGTGCATGAGCTCTTGAAGTCCATGGATCTGCCCTCCGAGGTGGTGAAGGTTCGCGAGGACATGGCGAACACGAACTCCGAGACCAAGATCAAGCGGCTCTCGAAGCGCTTGAAGCTCATCGAGGCCTTCATGGAGTCCGGCAACAAGCCGGAATGGATGGTGCTCACGGTATTGCCGGTGCTGCCACCCGACCTGCGGCCCCTGGTGCCGCTCGACGGCGGCCGCTTTGCGACCTCGGATCTCAACGATCTGTATCGCCGCGTCATCAACCGCAACAACCGTCTGCGCCGCCTGCTCGAACTCAACGCGCCCGACATCATCGTGCGCAATGAAAAGCGCATGCTGCAAGAGGCGGTGGACGCGCTCCTGGACAACGGCCGCCGCGGCCGTGCCATCACGGGCACCAACAAGCGCCCCCTGAAGTCCCTGGCCGACATGATCAAGGGCAAGCAAGGCCGGTTCCGCCAGAACCTGCTGGGCAAGCGCGTCGACTACTCGGGCCGTTCGGTCATCGTCGTGGGTCCGACCCTGCGCCTGCACCAGTGCGGATTGCCGAAGAAAATGGCGTTGGAATTGTTCAAGCCCTTCATCTTCTCCAAGCTGCAGCTGCGCGGTGAAGCCTCGACCATCAAGGCGGCAAAGCGCCTGGTGGAGCGCGAGGGACCGGAAGTGTGGGACATCCTCGAAGAGGTGATCCGCGAACATCCGGTGCTCTTGAATCGCGCACCGACCCTGCACCGCCTCGGCATCCAGGCGTTCGAGCCGGTATTGATCGAGGGCAAGGCAATCCAATTGCATCCCTTGGTTTGCACCGCGTTCAACGCCGACTTCGACGGCGACCAAATGGCCGTTCACGTGCCGCTGTCCATCGAGGCACAGCTCGAAGCGCGCGCATTGATGATGTCGTCGAACAACATCCTCTCGCCCGCCAACGGCGAGCCCATCATCGTGCCGTCGCAGGACGTGGTGCTGGGTCTTTACTACATGACCCGCGAGCGCGTCGGCGCCAAGGGCGAGGGCATGGCCTTCAGCGACGTCGCTGAAGTGCATCGCGCCTATGAGAGCCGCAACATCGATCTGCAGGCCAAGGTCAAGGTACGGCTGTCGGAATACGTGCGCGATCCGGCCGGAAAGCTGGTGCAAAACGTCCGCGTGGTTTCGACCACCGCGGGCCGCGCGCTGCTGTCCGAGATCCTGCCGCATGGCCTGTCCTTCGACGCCATCAACCAGGACATGACCAAGAAGATCATTTCCGCGACCATCAACATGTGCTACCGCACGGTCGGTCTCAAGGAAACGGTCGTGTTCGCGGACCAGTTGATGTACACCGGCTTCCAATTCGCGACCCGCGCCGGCGTGTCGATCGGCGTGGACGACATGGTGGTCCCGACGCAGAAGACCAAAATCCTGGCGACGGCCGAGAAGGAAGTGAAGGAGATCCAGGAGCAATACTCTTCCGGTCTCGTCACCAACGGCGAACGCTACAACAAGGTGGTCGACATCTGGTCGCGCACCAATGACCAAGTGGCCAAGGCCATGATGGAGAAATTGGGCACCGACGAGGTGGCCGACTCGAAGGGCAACAAGGTCCGTCAGAAGTCGTTCAATTCCATCTTCATGATGGCCGACTCCGGCGCCCGCGGTTCCGCGGCGCAGATTCGCCAGCTCGCCGGCATGCGCGGCCTGATGGCGAAGCCGGACGGCTCCATCATCGAGACGCCGATCACCGCGAATTTCCGCGAAGGCTTGAACGTACTGCAGTACTTCATTTCGACTCACGGCGCGCGCAAGGGCCTGGCCGATACGGCCTTGAAGACGGCCAACTCCGGCTATCTGACCCGGCGTTTGGTCGACGTGGCGCAGGATTTGGTGGTCACCGAGATCGATTGCGGTACCGTCAACGGTCTGTCGATCACCCCCATCGTGGAAGGCGGCGACGTGGTCGAGGGCTTGGGCGAGCGCGTGCTGGGCCGGGTCATTTCCGAAGACGTAACTGTCGCGGCCAGCGGCGAAGTGCTGGTCAAGGCCGGCGTGCTGATCGATGAAAAATTGGTCAAGCTGCTGGAAAAAATGGGTGTCGATCAAGTCATGGTGCGTTCGCCCATCACTTGCGAGACGCGCTATGGCGTCTGCGCCCAGTGCTACGGCCGCGACCTGGGCCGGGGCCACCGCATCAACATCGGCGAAGCGGTGGGCGTCATCGCGGCGCAGTCGATCGGCGAACCGGGTACCCAGCTCACCATGCGTACCTTCCACGTCGGCGGCGCGGCCTCGCGAGCGGCAGCGGCCAACGGCGTCGAGGTCAAGAGCAAGGGCACCATTCGCCTGCACAACATCAAGACGGTGCGGCACGAAAAGGGACATCTGGTTGCGGTATCGCGTTCCGGTGAACTGGGCGTGGTCGATGAATTCGGCCGCGAGCGCGAGCGCTACAAGATCCCCTACGGCGCCACCATTACGGTGAACGATGCCGACGTGGTGTCGGCAGGCCAGTCGGTCGCTAACTGGGATCCGCATACTCACCCCGTGGTGACCGAAGTGGCGGGCATGATCAAGTTCTCCGACTTCGTCGACGGCATCACGGTCACGAGCCAGGTGGACGACGTCACCGGCCTCACCTCGACGGTGGTGCTGGATCCGAAGCAGCGCGGCTCGGGCGGCAAGGACCTGCGCCCGGTGGTGCGGCTGACCAACGCCAAGGGCAAGGAAGTCACCTTTGCCAACACCGACATTCCGGCCGTCTATGCATTGCCGGCGGGCGCCATCGTCAGCCTGGAAGACGGTTCCAAGGTGTCGGTGGGCGACGTCATCGCGCGTATCCCGCAGGAGTCTTCCAAGACCCGCGACATCACCGGCGGTCTGCCGCGAGTGGCCGACTTGTTCGAGGCCCGTAAGCCGAAAGATTCCGCGATTCTGGCGGAACGCAGCGGCACGGTCAGCTTCGGCAAGGAAACCAAGGGCAAGCGCCGTTTGATCATCACCAACGAAGGAACCGACAAGTACGAGGAGCTGATCCCGAAGTGGCGGCATCTCAACGTGTTCGAAGGCGAACAGGTGGAGAAGGGCGAAGTCATCGCCGACGGCGAGCCGAATCCGCACGACATCCTGCGGCTGCAGGGGGTCGAAGCCCTGGCCAACTACCTGGTACGTGAAATCCAGGATGTGTATCGCCTGCAGGGCGTGAAGATCAACGACAAGCACATCGAAGTCATCGTGCGGCAGATGCTGCGCAAGATCGAGGTATTGGATACCGGCGATTCAGCGCTGCTGCGGGGTGAGCAGATGGATCGCGGCCGCCTTCTCGACGTCATTGCCAAGCAAAAGGCCGAGGGCAAGCACCAGTCGACCTGGGAACCCATGCTGTTGGGCATTACCAAGGCGTCTTTGGCGACCGAATCCTTCATTTCGGCGGCTTCGTTCCAGGAGACCACCCGCGTCCTCACCGAGGCGGCGGTTCGGGGTCTCAAGGACGACCTGCGCGGCCTGAAGGAAAACGTCATTGTCGGCCGCCTTATTCCCGCGGGCACCGGCTTCGCGTATCATGCGCGTCGCCGGCGTGCATTTGACGACACCCGTCGCCGCAGCTTCATGGATGTCAGCGGCGGAGTGGGCGACTCAGATGACGCAGTACCGGCGGGGGATACAGAAGCAGCGGAATAAAACGATAAAAACAAGC
>DATLVV010000202.1:0-2159 GCA_035577165.1 Steroidobacteraceae bacterium
GCCGCGTGTCAGATCGACCCAGAAACTACCGATCCCCTGCGACGAACGGCGCGCAAACCCACGCATCAGCGCGAAGGCCACCGCCAACCCGGAGGCCGCGGAAAAAAAATTCTGCACGGCGAGCGCGATCATCTGAGTGAAATAACTCATGGTGGATTCGCCGGCGTAGCCCTGCCAGTTGGTGTTGGTCACGAAACTCACCGCCGTGTCGAAGGCGGAATCCGGCGTGACGTTCACCAGGGTCTGCGGATTCAACGGCAGCCATACCTGCAGCCGCTGCACGAGATATACGACCACCACCCCGAGGGCGTTGAACAGCAACAGCGCCACGGCGTAACGCGTCCACGGCATCTCCTGCGCGGCATCGATCCCGGACGCTCGATAAATGAGGCGCTCCACCTTGCCGCAGATTCCGCCGATGGGCTTGGCATCCGCAATGCGCGCGAGGTAGATCGCAAGGGGGTACGCCAGTGCGACCAGCGCCCCCAAAAACAATGCCAGGGTAAGCCAGGCTTGGCCCGTCATCACAGGTCCTCAGCGCGAATCAGCGCCACCACCAAATACAGGAGCAGCGCGACGGCAATGGTGCCGCTCAGCAGATACGCCCAGGTCATTTTCTGCGCTCCAGCGCCGCGCAACCGCCGACCAAGGCCAGCGCCAGCAGCAGGAACGCGCCCAACATCGCCAAGAACAAGATGTCCACATGTGGAGGTTAGGCGCCAATCCGCAAAAACAGGGCAGAAATTACCGCCGCCGGTGTAAAGGCGGCGTAAACGGCTACGATCCCCAGTTCGGATAGTCGCGAAACGCCCGGAGCGCGGTTTGTATTTTTTCACGCGGCGCATCCAGGTGCGTCACCAGACGCGTGCGCGGCGTGATGGTTGCAAGGATGCCGCGCTGCTGAAGATGGCTCTTCAAATCGCCCGTCCTGGCGGCCGGGATGTCGACGTACAAGATATTGGTTTGGGGCGGCTCGACGCGCAACCCCAGTTCCCGCAACCCCTGCGCGAGGTATTCGGCGTTGGCGTGATCCTGCGCCAGTTGCCGCACATGATGCTCCAACGCATAGAGTCCCGCCGCGGCGAGCACACCGGCTTGCCGCATGCCGCCGCCCAGGGCCTTGCGCCAACGCCGCGCCTGCTCGATGAAATCCCGCGAGCCCAGCAGCACCGATCCGGCCGGAGCGCCGAGGCCTTTCGACAGGCACACGGATACCGAGTCGAAGCCGGCCACCGCGGCGGGTGGATCGATTTGCAGTTTCACGATGGCATTGAAAACGCGTGCTCCGTCCAGATGAGTGCGCAGGGAATGCGCGTGCGCAAAGTCCGTGACCTGCCTCAGGTACGGCGGCCGCAGCACCCGTCCGCCGATGGTGTTTTCAAGCGCCAGCAAGCGCGTGCGCGCGAAATGAATATCGTCGGGTTTGATGGCGTTGGCGATACGCTGAATCGAGATGCCGCCGTCCGGCTCATTCTCGAGCGGCTGCGGCTGAATGCTGCCGAGCACCGCGGCGCCGCCGCCCTCGTATTTGTAGGTGTGGGCTTCCTGACCTACCAGGTATTCGTCGCCGCGACCGCAATGCGACATCAAAGCAGCCAGATTGCTTTGCGTGCCGCTGGCAAAGAACAAGGCGCTCTCGAAGCCGAAACGCTCGGCAACGAGCGCCTGCAGGCGGTTGACGGTGGGATCGTCGCCATAGACGTCATCGCCCACATCCGCCGCCGCCATGGCGGCCCGCATACCCGGTGAGGGCCGCGTCACAGTATCGCTGCGCAAATCGACCAGATCAGGCGGATTGATGCTCACTCTCGCGTTCCCGAAGACTGCCGAAGTCTGCAAGTGTAGCGGAACACCTTCGCGGACCCGCGAAAAATGAAATTTTGGCTAAATTTCAGCGACGACCCGCCGATAGACCTATGTCGCGGTGCTGTCCGCGTTTCGCGCGTCAACATGCTGGCAACCTATAACCCATCGCTGGTCGCGCTCTCCATCGCCGTCGCTATTTTGGTCTCCTATGCCGCATTGTCGCTGGCTGCGCGCGTGGCGGCCGCCGAGCCAAGCCATGTCCGCATCTGGGTCGCCGGCGGAGCCATCGCCATGGGGACCGGCATCTGGTCGATGCACTTCATCGGCATGATGGCCTTCTCCCTGCCCATTGC
>DATLVV010000203.1:0-5967 GCA_035577165.1 Steroidobacteraceae bacterium
GAAGTCGATTTCGCCGGCGAGCGCCGCGAACTGACTGAAATCTATGTGCGCCGGGGACTGGATCACAAGCTCGCCGCTCAGGTCGCCGTGCAACTCATGGCGCACGATGCTTTGGGCTCGCATGCCCGCGATGAATTGGGACTGTCCACCGCTGCACGGGCGCGGCCGCTGCAGGCGGCACTGGCATCCGCGGGCAGCTTCTCAGTCGGCGCCATTCTGCCGCTGTCGGTGGCGGCTTTGAGCCCGCCGCACTATTTGATGGGCGCCACCGTGGCAGCGTCGCTGCTTTGCTTGCTGATCCTCGGCGGATGGTCGGCAAAGGTCGGCGGCGCTGATGTGCGCACCGGCGCATTGCGGGTGACGTTTTGGAGCGCGCTCGCGATGACGGTCACCGGTCTCGTGGGCGCCATCGCAGGATCGCTGGGATGAATCGCCGCATCGTATTGGCGCAGCGCCCGCAACCCGCGGCGAGCTTGGATTCGTTTCGCCTGGAAACGGCGGCGATCCCGGAACTGCGTGCGGGCGAGGTGTTGTTGCGCACCGTCTGGCTGTCGCTGGACCCCTATATGCGCGGCCGAATGAGCGACGCTCCCTCCTATGCCGCGCCGGTGCCGCTGGGCGGCGTAATGACGGGACAGACGGTGTCGCGCGTTGAAGCCTCGCTGAATGCCGACTACCGGCCCGGCGATCTGGTCCTGGCCATGAGCGGCTGGCAGGAGTTCGCGGTCTCCGATGGCCGCGATGTCACGCGATTACCCGCCGGCCTGCCACGCCCATCCTGGGCCCTCGGCGTTCTAGGCATGACGGGATTCACGGCCTACATGGGACTGCTTGATATCGGCAAGCCGAAGCCGGGCGAGACGGTGGTGGTCGCGGCGGCGACCGGCGCGGTGGGTTCGATCGTCGGCCAGATCGCAAAGTTGCAGGGCTGCCGCGCGGTGGGAATCGCCGGCGGCGCCGAAAAATGCCGCTGGGCGCTCGACGGGCTGGGTTTCGACGCCTGCATCGATCATCATTCACCGCAGCTGGCGGAACTCCTGGCCGCAGCCTGCCCCGGCGGCGTCGACGTGTATTTCGAGAATGTGGGCGGCAAAATTTTTCGTGCCGTCGTACCTTTGTTGAACCCGCATGCGCGAATTCCGGTGTGCGGCCTCATTGCTCATTACGATGTGCCGGCGGGGCCGGCCGCGGCGGATTGGTCCCCTGTTTTGATGCGCGCCATCCTGGTCAAACGAATCACCATGCGCGGATTCATCATCTTCGACGACTACGGCTCACGGTTCCCCGAATTTCAAACCGCGATGCAGGCGTGGCTGAATCAGGGCCGCATCAAGTACCGCGAAGACCTCGTGCACGGTCTGGAAAATGCGCCGCAGGCCTTTCTCGGATTGCTGTCCGGCCGCAATTTCGGCAAATTGGTGGTAGGTCTCGAGAATCCGCATGGAGCCGGCGTTTGACGGGCGCCGCGTCCCCCAATCAAACGGCGCTGCTCCGTGTCGCGCAAATGACGCAGGCGGATCGCGCGGCGATTGCCGGCGGCACCCCCGGATCGGTGCTGATGCAAAATGCCGCCCATGCCGTGGTGCTCGAGATCACCCGCCGCTGGTCGCCCCGGCCCGTCCGCGTGCTGTGCGGCCCCGGCAACAATGGCGGCGACGGTTTCGCCGCGGCTGTCGAACTCGCAGAGCTCGGCTGGCCGGTTCGCGTCGCCCTGTGGGGGCCCAGGGAAAATCTGCGGGGCGATGCGCGGCTTCACGCCGACCGCTGGAACGGCAGCGTCGAGACACTGCAGCCGGGGGTGATCGAGGGCGCGGCGTTGATCGTCGATGCATTGTTTGGATCCGGCCTGAGTCGGCCCTTGGAGAGCCCTGTCGCGGCAACACTGGCTGCGGCTGCGCAGCGCGGGCTGCCGCTGATCGCCGTCGACATGCCGAGCGGCGTGATGGGAGACAGCGGCGCCAGCGTGGGTGCGGCACCGGCGATCTGCACGGTCACCTTCGCGCGCAAGAAGCCGGGGCATGTATTGCTTCCGGGCCGCGACTTGTGCGGCGAGATTGTCGTCGCCGATATCGGTATTCCCCCGGCCGCGCTCGAATCACTGCACATCGACACCTGGGAGAACGATCCGGGCCTGTGGCGGGCGCAGCTGCCGCGCAGCAACTCCGCCGCCAACAAATACACGCGGGGTCATGCGCTGCTATGCGGCGGCTATCCGATGACAGGCGCGGCCCGCATGGCAGCGCGCGCCGCCGCGCGCGTCGGGGCGGGCCTGACCACGATCGCAGTGCCCGAGATCGCCTTTCCGGTGTATGCCGCAGCCCTCACCAGCATCATGGTGCAGCCACTGGCGCAGGACGGCGACTTCACGCGGCTGTTGTCCGACCGACGCTATACGGCCTGCTTGATCGGGCCCGGCGCCGGGGTCAACGACGCGACTCGCAGAACCGCACTCGAGATGTTGGCAACCGCGCGTCCCGTGCTGCTCGATGCGGATGCCATCAGCGTTTTCGCCTCGCGAGCGGACGAGCTGGCGCAGGCCATCCAAGGACCTTGCGTGATGACCCCGCACGACGGCGAGTTCGCGCGGGTGTTCGAACCCGCCGGGGACAAGCTGAGCCGTGCTCGCGCCGCGGCGCGCCGCAGCGGCGCGGTCATGGTATTGAAAGGAGCCGATACGGTGATTGCGGCCCCCGATGGCCGCGCCATCATCAATACCAATGCCCCGCCCGGACTCGCCACGGCCGGTTCCGGCGATGTCCTGGGCGGCTTGATTTTGGGCCTGCTCGCGCAAGGCATGAATGCGTTCCTGGCGGCCGCGGCCGGAGTGTGGATACATGGCGCCGCCGCGGCCGAGTTTGGTCCCGGATTACTCGCCGAAGATCTGCCCGATCTCGTGCCCGCCGTTCTGCGGCTGCTCGAGATCGAGTGATCCAAAGGCCGTGAACGCCTGGTTTCCCCGTATTACCGTTCACTCGCTGGCCATAGTGCTGAGCGTGCTCACCTATGTCCTGACTACGCGCGTGGAGCACGAACGCCGGCCGCCGTCGATCGCCATTGCCTGGGTGCTGGGCATGATCGCGGTGCCCTACGTGGTATTGCCCATGTACCTCATGTTCGGCCGCCGCAAGTTGCCGCGCCGCGTGCTGCGCTGGTCCGGCATCGGATCGCACTGCGCACACTGGGCCGAGGATCTCATCGAGAGTTTCGGCCTGCGGCCCTGCGCCCCCGCCGTGGTCCGACTGCATCACGACGGCAATGAATCCGCCGCTGCCCTGTTTGCGACCATGTCGGACGCGACTCGGCGTCTGGACCTCTGCACTTACCTTCTCGGCAACGACGAGTTCGGCCGCAGGGCGATGCAGTGCATGGCGGAATGCGCGCAGCGGGGCGTGCAGGTGCGGGTGCTCATCGACGGCGTCGGCGCCATGCAGTTGCCGCGCTCCTGTTTCGATGAGTTGCACCGGGCAGGCATCGAGACGGCGATATTCAGTCCGTTGTTCGCGCGCAAGACCCAGGGCCCGCGCAACTTGCGCAACCATCGAAAAATGGTCATCGCCGACGGAATGCACCTCTGGGCGGGTGGCAGGAACATTGCCGCGGAATATTTCGTCGGTGTAAAAGGCGCGCCGGCGTGGCGCGATCTGTCCTTCGATCTAACGGGTGCGGTCGCCGCTGCCGCCGCGGGACAATTCGAGGCCGACTGGGTCGCCGCCGGAGGCAAACCGGCCGCGATGGGCGCGGCGCCATCCCCCGCGACGGACCTGCCGGAGGCCGACGTCTGCCGCGCCCAGTTTCTACCCTGCGGTCCAGACCAGGCGGAGGATACGGTGCACGCCTTGCTGATCGACGCATGCTTCCATGCCCGCGATCGCATCCTTGCCGTGACGCCCTACTTCGTTCCGGACGCCGCTCTGGAAACGGCAATGCGCCTCGCCGCACGCCGCGGGGTCAGGATCGATTTGTGCATTCCCTTGGTCTCGAATCACCGTCTGGCGGATTTCGTCCGCAACCGGGCGTTGCGCTCCCTCGGCAATGCCGGGGTCCACATCCATTTGCTGCCCTACATGATTCATGCAAAAGGGGTGGTATTCGATGAATCACTCGCCATCTCCGGCTCGGTCAATCTCGATTCGCGCAGCCTATTGCTCAATTATGAATGCGCCGTGGTCTTCTACGGCGCGCGCGAAATCGACTGGTTGTCCAACTGGATTGGCGCCTTGATCCCCGAAGCCCGCCCCTTCGATTGCCGCGCACCCGGATTGCTGCGCGACATCGGCGAGGGCTTGCTGTTGACGGTTGCCTATCAACTGTAGAGCACGCCGCCGCCGTAGGAAAACGCCTACTTGGAGTCTGCCTGCAGGTTCCTGGTGATAGTATTTAGGTACGATGGAGTTCAAGGATTACTACAAGGTCATGGGGGTGGCGCGCGACGCCACCGAGGCGCAGATCAAGCAGGCCTACCGCAAGCTTGCTCGTAAATATCATCCGGATGTCAGCAAGGAGAAGGACGCCGAAGCGCGTTTCAAGGAGGTCGGCGAGGCCTACGAGGTGCTGCGGAGTCCGGAGAAGCGCGCCGCCTACGATCAATTGGGGCAGGGACCTGCCGCCGGCGAGGATTTTCGTCCGCCGCCCGATTGGGGAGCCGGCTTCGAGTTCAGCGGTCCGGGCGGAGCCAACGCGGACTACAGCGACTTTTTCGAAGCGCTGTTCGGCGCACAATCACGCGCGCGCTCGGGCGGTCATGGCCGCGCGTTCCATGCCGGACGCGGCGAAGACCACCACGCAAAAGTGCTGTTGGACCTCGACGCCACGCTGCGCGGCGGCGCCCGGCAGCTGAGTTTGCGGGTCCCTGAAATTGACGCGGACGGCCGCTTGGTGTCGAAAGAACGGGTGCTCAATGTGCAGGTACCGAGGGGGATCCTCGCCGGTCAGCACATTCGATTGGCGGGTCAGGGCTCGCGCCCTCCGGGCGACGGGACGGCCGGCGATTTGTACATCGAAGTTGAATTTCAGCCGCATCCCCTGTATCGAATGGACGGACGTGATTTGTATCTCGACTTGCCGGTTGCCCCCTGGGAGGCGGTGCTCGGTGCCACGGTGAAGACGCCGACCCCCACCGGAGCCGTGGATTTGAAAATCCCCGCCGCCTCGCATGCAGGCAGCAAATTGCGGCTGAAGGGACGCGGCATACCCGCCTCGCCGCCCGGCGATTTTTACGTCATTTTGCAGATTGCACTGCCGGCCGCCGAAGATGCCAAGGCCAGGGCCGCGTATGCAGCCATGGCTGCGGCGCTGCCCTTCAATCCTCGCGTGAATCTCGGGGTCTAAGGCAATGACTTCATCGGAAAAACAGCCCCTGGCCGGCGCGATCTTCGAGGAATCTGCAATTCTCACCATTCAGGAATTGAGCCGCATCTGCGCCGTCGATGAACGGCACATCATGGAACTCGTCCACGAGGGAGTGATCAGCGTCATTGAAATCGAAGCAGCCGAATGGCGCTTTACCGGCGCCGCCCTGCGGCGCACGCGCCTCGCTTTGCGGCTCGAGCGGGATCTTGAAATCAATCTTGCCGGCGTCGCGCTCGCACTCGACCTCATGGAAGAATTGGAACACTTGCGGCGCGAACTCAAGGCGGGGCGTTAGATGGACACGGACACTCGTAAAGGCGACTCCGACACTCGTAAAGGCGACTCCGACGCCTTCGTTTTTTTCGGCGCCACCGGCGACCTGGCATACAAGAAAATCTTTCCGGCACTCTATGCCATGGTTCACCGCGACGGCCTCGACATTCCAATTATAGGCATGGCGCGCGCGGGCTGGACCTTGGACAAGCTGAAACAGCGCGCCCGCGAGAGCATCGAGCAGAGCGGCGGCGACTTCGAAGCCGGTTGCTTCGAGAAGTTGGCGGCGAAGCTGCGCTATGTGGGTGGCGACTACACCGATCCGGCCACCTTCACCCGCTTGAA
>DATLVV010000204.1:0-2747 GCA_035577165.1 Steroidobacteraceae bacterium
CCCATGGCCCAGCCGATTCCGGGGGTGGCGGCGCCGCCCAATTGGGCCACCAGACCGTCATAGCGGCCGCCGGCACAAACCGTGCTTTGCGAGCCCAGGGAGTCCGTCGTCCACTCGAAAACCGTGCGGGTGTAGTAATCCAGCCCCCGAACCAAGTGCGGCTCGACATGATACTCGATGCCGGCGCTGCGCAGGTGGCCGCACAACGACTCGAAATGCGCGCGCGACTCCGCATCCAGGGACTCGAGCAAATGCGGCGCGCCGCCGATGATGCGCTGCATGTCGGGATTCTTGCTGTCGAGTATCCGCAACGGATTGCCGCGCAGCCGCCGTTTGCTGTCCTCGTCGAGGGCGGCCTCGTGCCCGCTGAAATAGGCGATGAGCTGCTCGCGGTATGCTGCGCGCGAGGCGGGTGTCCCCAGCGAATTGACCAGGAGCTTGGTCCGGCTCAAGCCGAGACGCCGCAACAGCCTCGCGGACAGCAAGATGATTTCGGCGTCGACATCCGGCCCTTCGAAGCCGAATGCTTCCGCATCGATTTGGTGAAATTGACGGTAGCGTCCCGCCTGCGGCCGCTCGCGCCGGAACATCGGCCCCATGCACCAGACCCGCAGGCGTCCGTCGCGCAGCATGCCGTTGGAGATGACCGCGCGGACGATGCCGGCGGTCGCCTCGGGGCGCAGAGTGATCTGATCCTCGCCCTGATCGACGAAGCTGAACATCTCCTTCTCGACGATGTCGGTGAAGTCGCCGATCGAGCGCTTGAACAATTGCGTCTGCTCGATCACGGGAACCCGGAATTCCTCGTACCCATAGGCCGCGAACACTTCGCGCGTGATGCGCTCCAGGTACTGCCAGGCAGCGATTTGCGCGGGCAACACATCGTGCACGCCGCGCAAGGGCTCGATGATCTTGCTCAAGGACGCACTCCGATCAGTCGCTGGGGCGCGCGCCGTGCGGCGACGCGCCGCCGGGCGCCGCCGCGCTGTGAGAGTCGCGCCGCAGAACCCCGTCCGCACCGGCTTCGAAGCGCGCCACGTCGCCGGCCATGAATTGCGGCCCGATCGCCACCGCCCGGTCGTTGACCTCGAGCTGCACGCCGCTCGCGAATCCCAGGTACACGCGCATGGGCGCGATTCCGGCGATGGTTTTCATGCTGTTGGCCCGGCCGTTGCCCGCGAACACGCGCCGGCCCGCCGCGTCATGCACATCCACCCACGAATCGGCGGAGAAACTCAGGCGCAGGCGCGCCCTGCCGACTCCGGCGGTCGCATCGGCCTCTGCCGGTGTTAGCTGCGCAGGGGGCGCCCCTGAGGCCGGCAGTGCGGCGGCAGGCGGCGCCGCCAACGCCGCGGGGCTGATGGAAGGCGGTGCAGCGGCGGCTGCGGTCGAATCGGTTGCCGCGTCGGCCGATGCTGCGCTGGGACTCGGCGCCACAGTCACGCCGGCGGGAGCCGTGCCGTGCCGGTGCCACGGCTTCCACCACAGCAGTGCGCCAACCAGCAGCAAGAGCGCCGCCGCTCCTGCGATGCGCGGCCAGGGGATGTTGCCGACGGCAGGCGCTTCGGTGCGCAGCCGCACATTGGCCATGGGCGTCGCCGCCGGCTTCGGCGCCTGCGCGCGGGACTCGTAGCCCGCCATGATTTCGTCGGCCGGCAACCCCAACAAGGCTGCGTATCTGCGCAAATGTCCCCGGGCATAGACCGATGGACCGACGCGGTCGAAGTTTTCCGCTTCGAGCGCATCGATCACCCAGCCGTCGAGATGCAGCTCGTCGGCTGCCTTCTGCGAACTCAAGCCGCGGCGCTCGCGCTCGGCCTTGAGCCGCGGGCCGGTCGCGAGGAGTTCTGTCATCGATTGACGCCGGAACGCATCATCTGCGCCTGTTCCGAATTGGGGAATTCAGTCTGCACCCGCCTCGCGTAGCCCGCGGCCGCAGTGGTGTCCCCCAGTTTGCGTTCCGCGCGAAAGCCCAGCCAGAGAACCTCGGGGGTGGGGGGATTCACTGCGAGATATTTTTGCACCACCTCGAGCGCCTTGGCGGCATCGCCGCGGTCGAATTCGACATTGCCGAGCTGCAGCATGGCCTCGGGCATGTTCGGATGAATCGCCAGCGCCTGGTTGAGGTAGCGCTCGGCATCGACCAAATCGCCGGTGCCGCGCACGCACACGGCGGCGTTCACCAAAGCCACCTCCGGCGTCTGATACAACGGACTCTTCGCGACTTCGGCAAACAGTTTCTCACCCGCGTCAGCCTTGCCGGTGCGGCATAAAAATCCCGCATAGGTGTTCTGGATATTCGGGTCGCCCTTGCCCAATCGATACATGGTTTTATAAGCGCGCTCGGCCTTCTGCATTTCGTTCAGCCGCTCGTACACGATGCCCGCCGTCATTTGCACGTCGGCGTTTCCCGGATCCTGGCTGAGCGCGGTCTCCATGAAATCGCGCGCCGAGGCGAGTTTGCCGAGCTTCATGTATTCGATGGCGAGCTGCATGTTGGTTTGCGCCTGCACCTCGGGCGAGGCCTTCTTGAAGCCGGTGTTGTGCGAACAGGCCGCGAGACCGATTGCCAGAGTCAGAGTGAGCATCTTCAACGTGCTGGACTTCATCGAATCTCCACTGGGGTGCGTGATGCAGGAGTCAACTTCGTGCCGAGCCGCACCAATGTGCGATCCGTGACGCGGCCCGCCAATTGGCCGCAGGCCGCGTCGATGTCATCGCCGCGCGTTTTGCGAACCGTTGCAATG
>DATLVV010000205.1:0-15551 GCA_035577165.1 Steroidobacteraceae bacterium
TACCGCCCAACGACTTCACATGGCTGAATCCGGCAACGAGGGGGACTGCCACGTCCGGCTTGGATTCCGTCGCGGCAGCCGGCATCGCCGGTGTGGGCACCCCGAGCGCCGCTGCGCCTGCGCACACACATGCAACCCAGCCGGCCCAGCATCCGGCAAATTCAACTCTCTCAGGCATACGGACTCCGGCAAAACTCAATTCTAGTGTGTTCTGACGCTTCACGCGGGACTGATCAGCCGCGTCAAGCCCAGAACCGAGCGCATGAAGGGCGCCGGCACGCCCAGGCGTTGCGCAATTTCGACAACCGCGCCGAGCTGCGGCGCGAGTTCGAGCGGACGCCCTGCCAACAGGTCAGCGAGCATCGATGGTCTGAAATCGCCGAGACGCTGGGTGACCGCGATGCGCTCCGCCGGCGTCATGTTCATCTGCAAGTCCAACATGTTTCCGCAGACCTGCATTTCTTCCATCATGCGCACGCACAGCTCCCGGATCTCCGGACAGCCGAGCATCCGCGCCGTGCCGCTGCGCGTGAGTGCGCTGAGGGGATTCATGTTCATGTTACCCCAGAGCTTGGCCCACACTTCGTGGCGGATCCGACGCGAAAGTTCCGCGTTGATGCCGCCCGCCCGCAGGCCGGTCACCAAGGCCTCAAGCCGGCTCGTGATCTCGCCGCCGGGTTCGCCGAGCAGCATCCGCTCCGCGGCCACCACCTGCGCGTGCCCGGGCGCAAGAATTCGGGCCGACGCATGCACCACCGAACCCAAAACGCGCTGCCGCGGAAATGCCCGATCCTGCGATTGGTCCGGGTCGACGGAATGCAGCACCTGATTCGCGAGAATCCCGCCGAAGTCATGAAAAAACCACCACGGGATGCCGTTGGTGCCGCTGATCACCACCGTGGATGGGCCGACCAGAGCGCTCAACGACGGCGCGAGATCCGGCAGGACCTGCGCTTTCACGGTCAGGAACAGATAGTCGTGAATCCCCAGCTCCAGCGCCGATCCAGCGCGTGGCCGGCTGTGCCGCGTCTCGCCGCCCCGCTCGACGATCAAGCCGTCGGACTTGAGAGCAGCCAGGGTCGGGCCGCGCGCCAACATGGACACCGCCCAGCCGGCACGATCGAGAGCGTCGGCGAGCCAGCAACCTATGGCGCCCGCCCCGACAATGGCGACCGATGACCTCACGACCTGAGCTTGTGCGACTCGGCGACGCGGTACCAATCGAGTTTGCGGGTGCCGATCAGGGTGATCGCGAGCAAGAAAAATATCGCAAGCGCGCCGAACAGCAAGGCATAGTCCTCCGACAGCACGAGAAGATAGAGCAAAGAATAGCAAACTCCGGCCAGCACGCCGGTGATTGCGCCCGCCGACCGCGACTGCAATACACCGCTGAAGTAGGCAGAAAGCAACAGCGTCATGGCGCCGGCGGCCAGTGTATAGGACCCGGCAAAATCCAGGTGCTCGCTCAACGCCGTCAATACCAGGTAGAACACCGACAATGCGGCGCCGGTCATGGCGTACTGCATGGGGTGAACCCGCGTACCCAAGGTGTGTTCCCACAAGAACAGTCCCATGAAGGTCAATGCGATGAACAGCACCGCGTAGTGAATGGCCCGATAATCGCGCTGATAAGCGTCCACCGGCAGGTAAAAGTCCACCCCGAACGCGGATTTCGCCAGGTCTGCTTCGCTCACGGCGCCGTCCGCCCACGACTGCGGGTAGCTGCGATTGATTTGCAGCACCTGCCAATCGGCGCTGAAGCCGTGCGGACCGACCTGCGGCGGTGCATCGGGCGAGAAAGCCCCGCTAAAGCTCGGACTCGGCCACGGGGATTCGAGTTTCACGTGGGTGGACTGCGCAAAGGGCAAAAACTGCAGGCGTTCCGTTCCCGAGACGACCAAGTCCACCGCAAACTCCCTGCGACGCGGCACGTCGGCAGCCACCGAGATCAGTTGGGCGGACACTCCCTGGAGCCCGGCTTCGGTCGCCGCGTTCACCGGCACGAGTATGCCGTCGACTCGGATCCCCGTGAGGGCGCGGATGCCGGTCGGATCGGACACGGCCATGAACAGGCTCATGTTGCCGGTCTTCTTGCTCACACCGGGCTCGGGAGCGCGCGCCTCCATCAGCAGTTCGTCGGAGATCGACCCGACTATGTGCAATGTGGCCTTGAAGGTGGGTACGGTATAGATGCCGGATCTGCGCGATGCGCTGTCGACCGTGCCCGTCACATCCACCGAGCCTGCCAACACACGGTGGTTTTTGGTTTCGGAGTATTCCTTGCCGTTGTCCACCCACGTGCGCGTTACCGGCACGACCATCATCACCGCGCCGATGCTCTGGGCATGTCCGACCCCGTTCGCCACGCGTGCCACCGCGCTGTCGCGCAACTGGGCGCGCTCCGCGATCAAGCCTTCGACTCGACTGAGCGGAAGCAGCAGCATCAGGGTCAGCAGCACGACCAACAAAAGTTTTGCCAACAATGGATTGACTGAATTGAGTCCGGGCATCGACCTCTCCGCAGTGATTTTCGGCCAGTGTCCGTATGCCGAGTGCCGGTGAGATGGCAAGATTGTGGTCAATAGTGGCGGATCGATAGTTATAAATATTCGAGATAATTACTGTAACTTATTATATTTATTATTATAATTGTCAAATGACATCCTCATCAGAAACAGACTTGCGCCCTTGGGTTGCCGTGTTCGATCTCGACGGCACGCTCACCTGGGGCGACACGCTGAGGCAATTCCTGGCGTGTTTCCTGCGGCGCCGACCGTGGCGAACGTTGGGCTTGTGGCGGCTGCCCTTCGCCCTGATCAGCTTTCTCGCGCGAGATCGCGATCGCGGCGAACTGAAATCGCGGGTCATTCGAATGATCATGGGCGGCGAGAGCCGCGGCCTCATCGAGACCTGCGCCGACTCCTTTGTCACCGGTTTGATGCCCCGGCGGCGCTTCAGGCCCGCCGCCCTCGCCGCGCTCGAGAGCCATCGGGCGGCCGGCGACCACTTGATATTGCTGTCGGCAAGCCCGGATCTGTACGTGCCGCGGATCGGCCGCTTTCTTGGGTTCGAACGCACCCTGTGCACCGAGATTCAATGGCAGGGAGAGCGGCTCGACGGCGCGCTCGTCACCCCCAATCGCCGCGGCAGCGAAAAATCGCGCTGTCTGGAATGGCTGCGCACCCAGTACCCCGCCCTGCCTGTCGTCGCCTATGGCAATAGCGCTTCGGATCTGGACCACATGCAGCACGCCGACAAGGCCTTGTTGGTGAACGGTAGTGCCGCCGCGCGCGCCCTGGCGGCGCGGCTCGGAATCCCCAGCACGGATTGGACTTGAGGACCCGCATTTTGAAACAAAAACCAGGCGACCCCGGTCTATTGAGAGACATGCGCAAAAGATCGAATTCATTCAAGGTGCTGCCGTCCGAGATCACGCCGTACCGACACTACTTGTCGCGGCGCTCCCTGATCGCCAGCGGATTGAGCCTTGTCGCCGCGCACGGCATGGGCGGGTTCGCGCGCCGGGCGTTCGGGCAGGCGGCGGCGTTGACCTATGTGCGCAACAGCGCCTACAGCGTGACCGAGCCCCCCAATTCGTACCAGGACATCAGCACCTACAACAACTATTACGAGTTCGGCACCGACAAATCCGATCCGTCGAAGAACGCTCAGAAATTTCGCACGCGGCCCTGGAATGTGAGCATCAGCGGAGAAGCGGAGGTCACCGGGACCTTCGCGCTGGAAGACATTCTCAAGCCGCATCCTTTGGAAGAGCGCGTTTACCGGCTGCGCTGTGTGGAAGCCTGGTCCATGGTGGTCCCCTGGATCGGCTTCCCGCTGGGCGATTTGCTCAAGCGCTTCAAACCCACGTCGAACGCCAAATTCGTCGAATTCACGACCCTGTACGATCCGCAGCAAATGCCGGGACAACGCGTTCCTGTGCTCGGATGGCCTTACGTGGAGGGACTGCGCATGGACGAGGCCATGCATCCCTTGACGTTGATGGCGGTGGGACTGTACGGCAAGGTGTTGCCGAATCAGAACGGGGCTCCGCTGCGGCTGATCGTTCCGTGGAAGTACGGCTTCAAGGGCATCAAAGCCATCGTCAGCATCAAATTCACGCAGCGCGCGCCGCGTACCACCTGGGCGGGTGCCGCGTCGAATGAGTATGGATTCTTCGCCAACGTCAATCCTGAAGTCGATCATCCGCGGTGGAGCCAGGCGACGGAAAGGCACATCGGTGCGAATGCCTTCGGGCCGCGCCGGCCCACCCTGCCCTTCAACGGCTATGCCGCCCAGGTGGCCGGCCTCTACGCAGGAATGGATCTGCGGAAATATTATTGATGCCGCCGGTCAGCCGGGCCCTGAAGCCCTTGGTGTTTGCGGCCTGCCTGATTCCGGCGCTTCGATTGGGGGTGGGGGCGCTCAATGCTGTGGAGGTTTGGCACATCGGCGGCATTTCTCTCGGGGCCGATCCGGTCAAGGTCATGCTGCACACCTGCGGACGGTGGACGCTGAACTTCTTGATGATCACCCTGTGCATGACCCCGCTGCGGGAGATCACGCATTGGAGCCTCTGGCTGCGATTGCGGCGGATGTTCGGTCTGTTCGCGTTGTTCTACGCGTCGCTGCATTTCTCCGTGTACCTGCTGCTCGATCAAGGCGGCAAACTGGCTGCGCTTTGGCAGGACATCAGCAAGCGCCCGTACATCACCATCGGCATGCTCGCCTTGTTGCTGTTGATTCCCTTAGGGCTGACCTCCACGGCCAAGGCGCAGCGCCGCCTGGGGAAGCGCTGGATCCGTCTGCACCGGCTGGTGTACCTGATTGCCGCCCTGGGCGTCTGGCACTTTTGGTGGCAGGTCAAGAAGGATATCCGCGAGCCGCTGCTCTATGTTTGCGGACTGTCGCTCCTGCTGGGCTACCGCCTATGGAAACATCGCCAATCGCTCGCCCGCCTCAGCGTTGCACGTCCCGCAAGGACTGATGGAGCTTGAGCAACAGGTTCTCGGTGGTTTGCCAGTCGATGCAGGGATCGGTGATGGACAGGCCGTACTCGAGCTTGCTCAGGTCCTTCGGGATCGACTGGTTTCCCGCCTTCAAATGACTCTCCAGCATGAGTCCGACGATGGAGCGGTTGCCGTCGGCGATCTGCGCAATGCAGTTTTCCGCCACCAACGGCTGCAGGCTGGGGTCCTTGTTTGAATTGCCGTGACTGCAGTCGACGACGATGGTTGCCGGCAGACCCGCCGCCGCCAACTCGCGTTCCGCCAGGGCGATGCTCACGGCATCGTAATTGACCCGGCCGCCGCCGCCGCGCAGCACCAGATGCGCATGCCCATTGCCGCGCGTGCGAAACACCGCCGATTGCCCCTGCTGAGTGATGCCCAGAAAATGATGCGGATGCCGCACCGACTGCAGGGCATTGATCGAGGTTGCCAGCGCGCCGTCGGTGCCGTTCTTGAAGCCCACCGGAGTCGACAGTCCGCTCGCCATTTCCCGGTGGGTCTGCGATTCCGTGGTGCGCGCGCCGATGGCGGTCCAAGTGATGAGTTCGGACAGATACTGGGGCATGATGGGATCGAGGGCCTCGGTGCCCGCAGGCAATCCCAGTTCGGCGACGTAGAGCAGCAACTCCCTCGCCATGAGAATTCCCTTTTCGATATGAAAGGAATCGTCCAGATCGGGATCGTTGATCAGCCCCTTCCAGCCCACGGTGGTGCGCGGCTTCTCGAAGTACACGCGCATGATGGGCAGGAGCGTCGATTCCACCTGCGCGGCCAGCGCCTTGAGGCGACCGGCATATTCGCGCGCCGCCGCCACGTCGTGGATCGAACAGGGCCCGACCACCACGAACAGGCGCGGATCCCGGCGCTCCAATATCGCGCGCACGATTTGCCGTGATTTGAACACGGTCTCCGCCGCGCGCGATGTCAGCGGCAGGCGCCGCTTCACTTCTTCGGGTGTCGCCAACAAGTCGCTCGAGGCGACATTGACATTTTGTAACTGGTCTTGAATGTTGCTCACTGATGCCTACATCGATGTTCTGATGGTCCAAAGCTCCGGAAAGAACTTCAGTTCCAGTGCCTTGGTCAAATACGATACGCCGCCGGTGCCGCCCGTGCCGCGCTTGTTGCCGATGATGCGCTCGACCGTCTTGACATGGGCGAAGCGCCACAATTGGAACTTGTAGTCCAAGTCCACCAGCCGTTCCGCCAACTCGTACAAATCCCATTCCTTCACCGAGTTGTGATAGACGCTGAGCCAGGCGGCGGCCACTTGTTTGCTGGCCTGGTAAGGCTGGGAAAAATCGCGGTCGATGGCGTCGCCCGGCACATCGAGGCCTCGCCGGCTGAGCAGGCGCAGCACCTCATCGTAAAGGCTGGGGGCCCGCAACGCGCGCTCCAGCATATCGTACGTGGGCGGATCGCCGCGGAATACCTTGATGGTATCGGCATTCTTGTTGCCGATGAGGAATTCCAGCATTCGATACTGGGGCGATTGGAAACCCGAGGATTTTCCCAGGGTGTTGCGGAAGGCCGAATAGTCCGACGGGGTGATCGTTGCCAGCACGTCCCAGGACTGCAGCAGCTGCTGCTGGATGGTCGACACCCGCGCGAGCATCTTGAAGGTCGGGCCAAGGTCGTCACGGCGCACGCAGTCCAAGGTCGCGCCGAGCTCGTGCAGGCACAATTTCATCCACAATTCGGATACCTGATGAATCACGATGAACAGCATCTCGTCGTGCTGATAGGACAGGGGGCGCTGAGCACCGAGCAATTTGTCGAGATTGAGGTACTGCGAGTAGCTCAAGGACTCGCCCAGGTCCCAATGTACCTGCTCGTCGCTCAAATCGACGAAGGGCTTCGGCTCCGGAGCGGTTTCGCGGACACTCAAGTCTTGAACACCCAGCCGGGCACGGTGCGCCAGCTCGCCAGCAATTCCCGATCCAGGCGCCGGTAGTCCGGTTCCATTTTCTCGACCAGGCGCCAGAAATTGGCTGAATGATTCATATGTCGGGTGTGGGCCAATTCGTGAACGAACAAATAGCGCACGACGTCCATCTTCAGGAACACCAGCGAGCAGTTCAAGCTCACGGTGCCGCGCGTCGAGCAGCTCCCCCAGCGTGTCCGCTGGCAACGGATGGATACCCGCGACACGGAACAATCGAGCTCATCCGCCAAATGCAGCAGACGCGGCGCCAAGCGTTCATAGGCCGCCCGCTTGAGCCAGTTCCTCAACATGGCGCGCGCGCCCCGCTCATCCGCCGCCTGCACGGCGATCCGGTCCGCATCCGGCAGGGCTCGGCGCCGCGGTCCCTTGCGCCATTCCACCGCGAATTTCTCGCCCGTGGCGGCAAACTCGATGCACGCAGGCACGGGCTCGCTGGGCGCCGCCAAACACCGCATGGCCGCGACCTTGCGGTCGATCCAGGGCGTGAAGCGCTCCACGAAATCGCGCACCGTATGCGCGTTGACGCCGACGGGTACCACGATCTCCACGCGTCCGCCGACGTGCACCCGTGCGGTGAGGCGCCGCGCGCGCGGGCTGACTCGAACGGCAAATGGGTCGCTGGAGCTACGGGTCTCAAACAGCGATAACTGCGTGCCTTGTGGCTTCATCGCGCCGAATCATACCAGGTTGAGGACCACCGGACCGCCCGTCCGCCGATGCTCCTAGGAATGTGGCCGCACCAAAAGTGCCATCTGGCGTTGCGCCGCCTTGAAGTCCGGTGCGGCGATCAAGGACTTCTCGATCCAATTGCGGGCGCCCAATTGATCGCCGCGCGCCTGCAGCTCGCGGCCGAGGGCCAGATACGCCTCGGCATGTCCCCAACCCGGAGCGTCGATGCTGGTCGCCGAGCTCGAGTCGAACAGTTGTGCGGCAAGCTGCAGCTGCGAGAATGCCTGCTGCTGCTGCGGCGTGCCGGGTTTGGCCTGGCGCAGTCCCTCCTGGCTGGAAAGAAAAACGGCGCGCGGATTGCGCGGCGCCAGTTTGAGCGCGGACTTCAGCCGTTCGTCCGAACGCGATCGCAGCAGCACCGACTCCAGAGTCCGGTGGTCGGCAAGTCCGGCGTAGCAGGCGGACTGCAGAATCAAGGTTTCCACCGACCTTGCGTCGCGCGACAGCAATGGCTTGAGTTGGTCGATGCAATCGGAAAATGAGGATTCCGCCTCGTGGCCGTTGCGGGTGCCGGACAGCAATCCGCGGCGATACTGCGCATGGGCCAAGTGGTAGCGCAGCGAGGCATCGTCCGCCTCCGCCTTGAGCTGAGTGGCCAAATCCTGAATCAAGTTCGACAGGCTGTTGCCATCCTCGGTCTGGTAGGCGTAGAGGATTTGCGCCTGCAAATCGCCGCCCTGCTGCGCCGATGCCGCGGCCGCCAACAGCAGCAATGCGGCCAGCCCGGGGATTTTGGCGACGTTCATCTTGATATAACCTCCCTTACAATGACCGCATGAAGATATCACTAATTGATATTGGGTCGAATCTCACCCACCAGAGTTTTACGGCGGATCGTGACGCCGTCATGGCGCGTGCCTTGGACGCCGGGGTGCGGCGCCAGGTGGTGACCGGCACCGACCTGCCAAGTTCGACCCGGGCTGCGGTCCTGGCGGCCGAGCATCCGTCGGTGCTGTCGAGCACCGCCGGGTTCCATCCCCATCACGCGCAGAGCTTCGATCCGCTGCAGCGCGAAGAATTGCAGGAGCTCGTGCGCCGGCCGCAGGTCGTGGCGGTCGGCGAGTGCGGCCTCGACTATTTCCGCAATTTCTCGCCGCCCGATGCGCAGCGCGCGGCGTTCATCGCGCAGCTGGAAATCGCAGCCGCGGTCCGCAAACCGGTGTTCCTGCATCAGCGCGATGCGCATGACGACTTTGCGGCCATCCTCAAGGAGTTTCGCGGCAGCCTGGTCGGCGGGGTCGCGCACTGCTTCACCGGAGGCCCTGCGGAATTGGAGGAATACCTGGCGCTCGACCTCCACATCGGGGTGACCGGGTGGGTGAATGATGAGCGCCGCGGTCAGGATCTGCGCCAGGCGGTTCCGCATATTCCGGCGGATCGGCTGATGCTGGAAACCGATGCTCCCTATCTATTGCCGCGCGACCTTGAGCCGCGCCCCAAGTCACGCCGCAACGAACCGTGCTATTTACCGCACGTGGCGCGCGCCGTGGCGCAGTTGCGCGGCGCGACCGCGGAGAATCTGGCCGCCGCCACGACCCGCAATGCAGTGAAATTCTTCGGGTTGAAGGAGGTTGAGGCGCCCGGCGCGGGCTCCCAGGCTCCTATAGATTGGTGAACACATGCGGGCTCGGGCGCAGCTGCGCGACCAGTCCGGCCCATTCATCCGCATATTGCGCGACCGGCGGCGATGACTTCATGTGCTGATCGACCACCGGAAATTCCACTTCGATGCCGTCCAGCATCAGCACCCATTTCGGAATGCCCTTGGTGAATTTCCCGACGTTTGAAAACAGCAGACGCCCCTCGACCGGCGTGTCCCCGACGAGTGCCTTGACCGCCGCAATCCGGTCATACAGAGCGGGCTGCGGATTGTCAAAGGTGAAGCGGTGGCCCCGCCCCATGACGGTCCAATCGCTCATCTGATCGCCGCCGAAGATCAGACCGGCGACGCGGCGAGTGTCGAGCACCAGCACGCCGCGCAGGGTGAGCAACAAGTGGTCGATGTGGATGAATCCGCCCATGCCGTCCGGCACCAGAACCTGGTGCGCCGCATCGAATGCAATGCGGCCGAGGCGCGCCAACAAGGCCCGCCGCCGCGCTCGCCTCTGATAGGCGCGAAATCCCCAGAACCCGCATGCCAGCAGCAGCACCGCGACGGCGCCCATACCGATCCATTTCGGGTCTATGCCGAAGCCGGTCATTCGAGCGCCGCGCTCAAAGCCGCGATGGTCGGCGGCAAATCCACGGCGTGCTGCGGCAAGTGCAGCAGCCGGTCCAAACTCTCCGGAACCACAATCGGCTTATGAGTGATGGGCTCCACGATTTCATTGAACTTCGCCGGGTGCGCAGTGGCCACCACCACCCACGGGCGATCGCGGCGCTCCGCCTCGCTCAGGCGGCTGTAGACTTCCGCCGCAGCAGCCGTGTGAGGGCACCATTCCCGTCCATAGCGCATGAAGTCCTCTCCGATACGTGAGCGGATTGTAGCGTCATCGACGCTGCCCGCGCTCAATTGTTCGTGCATCTCACGCCAGCTGGGATACAGCGCCCGCATGCGTTCCATGTTGCTGGGATTTCCGACATCCATGGCCGAGGCCAGGGTCGCAATGCTCGGACGCGGCTGCCAGACGCCGCTGTCCAGATAGTCCGGCACCGCGCGATTGACGTTGTGCGCCAGGATGATTCGCGCGATGGGGAACCCGAGCGCGCGGGCCCACACCGCCGCGAAGGCATTGCCGAGATTGCCCGCCGGAATGATGTAGGACGCCTTGGCGCGCACGCGGCGCTCGACATCGAGGCTCGAGGCAGCGTAGTAGCTCATTTGCGGCAGCAGCCGTCCGATATTGATACTGTTGGCCGAACCGAACCGGAGACGGCCGTTCAAGGCGGCATTGCCGAACGCTTCCTTCACCAGGCGTTGGCAATCATCGAAGGTGCCGTCGATCCGCAGCGAGGACACATTGTCGCCCCAGCAGCAAAGCTGCTGCTCCTGCCGCGGACTCACCAATCCCGCAGGATACAGAATCACCACCCGCACCCAGGGACGCTTGTGGAATGCCGCGGCCACGGCACCCCCGGTGTCTCCGGATGTCGCGACCAGGATGGTCATCGGCGCGGCTGCGCCGCTCTCCAGGCGCTGCAAGCTCTCGGCGAGAAAACGTGCGCCGAAGTCCTTGAAGGCCGCGGTCGGTCCATGAAACAACTCGAGTGCAAATAGCGGATCCGGGCAGCCGGCAACGGCAGTCGTCGGTGCAGGCAAGTCGAGCGCTGCTGCCGTGATCTCTCCGAGCGAGGGTTGCAGCCGGTCGCCGGCGAAGAAGCCGTCGAGCGCCGCGCGTGCAATGTCCGGAAGCCGCGCTAGTCCCGCGAATGCGGCCTGATCGACGCTCGGCAAGCGTGTCGGAATGTAGAGACCGCCGTCCGGAGCCAGCCCTTTGGCGATGGCTTCGCTGATGGTGACTGCCGGCGCGCCGCCGCGCGAACTGACGAACTGCAAATTCGCCATCAGGCCTTCACCACTCTCGCACCGTAGTTCTCCATGCCGGAAATCCAATGGTCCGACTGCAGGCCGTGGGAGGCGAACGCTGCCACCATGGCTCCGCGAACCGCTTCCGCATATTGGATTTCGGCCCAGGCAAACACCGTCGGGCCCGCGCCCGAAATCGAACAACCCAGCGCCCCGGCCGACATCGCCCCACGCTGCACGTCCTTGAACCCGGGAATCAGCGAATGGCGTTGCGGCTCGATGATCACATCGTTGAAGGACTCGCGAATCATGTCCAGATCGTTCGAATAGCAGCCGCTGATGAATCCGGCCAGATTGGCACTCGCCCAGACGAAATCCGATCGCGTCACATCGGTTTTGAGAATCGCGCGGGCCTCGCGGGTGCCAAGATACATGTGCGGATGAGCCAGCACGCAGCGCAGCGACTGCGGCACGGGGATCTGCTTGACGCGGGGATGATCGATACCCACGGTGAGCGTCAAACCGCCGAACAAGCAGGGCGCGATGTTGTCGATATGCGCGGAGCCGCTTGCGACGATCTCGCCCTCCATCGCAAATTTCAGCAGCTGCAGGCGCGGAACCGGCGTACGCAACAATGCGTTCGCAGCCACCACCGCAGCCACCGCCGAGGCCGCCGAGCCGCCCAATCCACTGCCGAGGGGAATGCCCTTCTCGATGTCCATTTCGAAGCCGAAATCAAGCTGGAGCGCGGCATGCATGGCTTGGACTGCGCGCCCGGCCGTGTTGTTGGCAGGTTCCACCGGCAAATCGCCCGCAATTCCACTGATGGAGCGGATGCGCACCACCGGCTCGTCGATCCGCCGCAGGCGCACTTTGTCGCCGACAGCCTCGACCGTGTGTCCCAGAATATCAAAGCCGATCCCGACGTTGGCGACGGTGGCGGGGGCGAAGGCCGTGACATCGGTGAGCATTACAGATGCGCCCCCAAATAAGCGGATAGCCGCAGCAGGTCGGAGAACACGCCGCCCGCGGTCACTTCGGGACCGGCTCCCGGCCCCTGCACGATCAATGGATTGTCGCAGTAGCGGCGCGTGGCAAAACGCACCACATTGTCGGTCAGCGCAATGTTCGCGAATGGGTGCTTGGCGTCGAGCCGCATCAGTCCCACGGTCGCCTTGCCGTCGGCATCGACCCGGCCCACATAGCGCAACACCTGATTCTTTTGCCGCGCATCGCTCAGCATCTCGGCCATCGTGCCATCGAATTCCGGAAGGCGCGTCATGAATTCATCGACGCTGCACTTCTCGAGCGCCTTCGGCACCAGCCCGTCCACCTGCACATCCGCCATCTCCAGGGTCAGCCCCATTTCGCGGCCCAAAATGATGAGCTTGCGGGCCACGTCCATCCCCGACAGGTCGTCGCGCGGATCGGGTTCGGTGTATCCCTTGGTCCTGGCCGCGCCGACGATGGAGGAGAAGCTCTCGCGGCCGTCGAAGACGTTGAACAGGTATGCCAGAGTTCCGGAGAAAATCCCTTCGATGCGGGTGATCTCATCGCCGGTGTGACGCAAATCGCGCAGCGTCTGGATGATGGGCAACCCGGCGCCCACCGTGGCCTCGTACAAATAGTGCGTGCCCGACGCCCTCCCCGCCTCCTGCAGTTCACGGTAGTACGGCAGCGTTCCGCTGTTGGCCTTCTTGTTCGGAGTGATGACGTGGATGCCGCGCTTCAGCCACGTGGCGTAGCGGCCTGCCACCTCGGCGCTGGCCGTACAGTCCACGATGAGGCTGTGCGGTATGTAGTCAGCCTGCACGTGATTCGCAAACTTCTCCAGATCCAATGGCGTCGATGCCGAGGCGAAACGCTCCGCCCAGTGATCCAGATCGACCTCCGACTCCTCCAGCAGCATGCGTTTCGAACTCGCAATGCCGCGCACCCTTAGATCCAGGTTCACCGCGCGCAGGCGCTCGATCTGCGTCTGGATCTGCGCCATCAGCACGCGGCCGACGGTGCCGGGTCCGATCAAGCCGATGGACAGGGTATTGGGCGACAGATAGAAGGCGGCATGCACGGCGCGCAGCGCCTTGGCGCTCACTTTGCCGTCGACCACCACCGAGATATTACGTTCCGAAGCGCCCTGCGCGATTGCGCGGACGCTGATGGCCGCGTCGCCCAGCGAGTTGAACACTTTTGCGGCGACCCCGTGCGAGCCCGCCATGCCGTCGCCGACCACCGCCAGAATGCTCATCCCGAGGCCGACATCCACGTGCTGAATATGTCCGTCGCGCAATTCCGTATCGAAGGCGCGCCGCACGGCTTCCTCGGCGCGCACCGCCTGCGCCTCCGGAATGGCGAAGCATATGGAATGTTCGGAACTGGCTTGGGAAATCAGGATCACCGATATGTCTGCATCGCGCAGTGCGCCGAATAGGCGGTTCGCGGTTCCGGGGACGCCGATCATTCCCGCGCCTTCGAGGTTCACCAAGGCCACCGGATCGATGGTGGTGATTCCCTTGACCTTGAGCGCGGACACCGGATTCGAGCAAATCAAGGTGCCGCGCTTCGCGGGTGCAAAGGTGTTGCGGATGAAAATCGGGATGTCGCGTGCGACCGCGGGCTCCATGGTCTGCGGATGGATCACCTTGGCGCCGAAGTACGCGAGTTCCATGGCTTCGTTGTATGACAGCTGATCGATGACCTGGGCATTCGGCACCAGGCGCGGATCGGCCGACAGCACGCCGTCGACGTCGGTCCAGATGATGATTTCAGCGGCGCCCAGCAAGGCGCCGAAAATGGAGCCCGAAAAATCGCTGCCGTTGCGCCCCAGGGTGGTCTGGATTCCCTTCACCGTCGTTGCCACGAATCCGGTCACGATCAGCCGGCCCGTGAACCCCGGCGGCATCAGCCGCTGCAGATTCGCCTCGCTTGCCGACCATTGAACGGCTGGTCCGAGCGGACCCCATTCGACAATGATGACCTCACGGGCATCGATCCAGAGCACCTCGCCCTTGATGCGGGCGCGTTCGCGCAAAAATGGTGCAAACAATCGCGTCGACCAGATTTCGCCGTAACCCGAAATCACGTCGCGCATCGAGTAGGTCGATGAGCGGATGAGGCGCACGGTTTGCAGCATGCCGGTGATATCGCGGCAATCGCGATCCAGCTGCTCGCAATATTTGGCGAAGGCTTCCTTCGAGACGAGCCGGCGCGCCAATTCCACATGGCGCTTCTTCAGCGCCTCGACGGCCGAAGGAAAATAGGCGTCGGGTCGCTCCGCCAGCGCGACCAAGCCGAGCAAGGCATCCGTCACGCCGCGGCAGGCCGACAGCACCACCGCTTCGCGCGGATTCGACGATGCCTCGATGATGTCGGCGACCCGGTGGAAACAGTCGGCGTCGGCGACGCTGGACCCCCCAAATTTATGTACGATCCACTTGTCCATGCTGCACAAACGCCCACCTCGGCAGACGCTTTTATCGCTCCCGAACTTTATAAGTTGATGAATTGCGGTGCGAAACCGCCGGACAGCCCGGAACTTTAATCGCACCGCAGGGACGCTAGCAAGCGATACTTTAAGGCCGGCTGCGGCTCTTGCCGGTGCGCTGACCGCGGCCGGACTTGGGGAGTCCCGTGTGCTGGGTGCGAAACGGCAGAGTCGGCCTGAGGGTGGCCGAACCCATGCGCATCCCCGACCCCACCGGCTGGTATGCCGGAATTAGATGATGCTTGCCGTTGCCGATCAAGTCAGCGCGGCCCATGCGTTTCAGCGCCTCGCGCAGTACGGGCCAATTGGCCGGATCGTGATACCGCAGGAAGGCCTTGTGCAGACGGCGCACCTTGATCCCCTTGGGAATCACCACCTCTTCGCTCGCGCGCGTGATGCGCTTCAGCGGATTCTTGCCCGAATGATACATGGCGGTGGCGGTCGCCATCGGCGAGGGTAGGAATGCTTGAACCTGATCGGCGCGAAAACCATTCTTCTTCAGCCACAGCGCCAACTCGAGCATATCCTGATCGCGGGTGCCGGGGTGGGCAGCGATGAAATAAGGGATGAGGTACTGCTCTTTGCCTGCTTCCTTCGAGTACTTGTCGAACAACTCCTTGAAGCGGTAGTACGCACCGACGCCGGGCTTCATCATCTTCGACAAGGGACCCTCGCCGATGGCCTCGGGCGCAATCTTCAGATATCCGCCCGTGTGGTGGCTGGCAAGTTCGCGCACATACTCGGGCGATTCGACCGCCAGGTCATAGCGCACGCCCGAGGCGATCAATACCTTCTTGACGCCTTTCAATGCCCGCGCACGCCGGTACAGACTGATGAGCGGTGCGTGGTCGGTGTTGAGGTTCGGACAGATGCCGGGGAACACGCAGGACGGCCGGCGGCACGCCGACTCGATGACGG
>DATLVV010000206.1:0-2417 GCA_035577165.1 Steroidobacteraceae bacterium
TCCCCCATGTTTTCTACATGATTTCGAATCCGTCCCGGGGAGCCAGTAAAATCCATCGCTTATAAGTCTTTCTTCCTAAATTACTACACGACTTCAGTGTAGACAATCGCCCATCATTTGCGATTTCGATTCCGAACTTCGGACCGCGGTTCGATTTAACTCTGCGGCATCGAACGTCGCGGCTACGGCACGTAGATCGTAGATCTCCTGCGCGCGGGTGTAACGTTCCACGCGCCTCGTGTTGGCAATGACGTCTGGGCGGGCGTAACGAGGCCCAGTGTCGCTGATCGACCCGTTGTTGACGGACATGAGCGGCGGCTTTCCGGCGCCTGAATTAGCTCTATTGCTTCGCCGCCACCTCGCGCGCATCTTTTAGCTCTTTCCAATTCGGCGCGTACTTGAGGGCCTCATCGTACTTCGCAAGCGCGTCTTTCGTGTGGCCTCGCTTCACGAGCACGTCGCCCCAGACTTTCAAAGGATCGGCCCAGCGCGGCCCGCGCTGATTCGCGTCCCTGAACTTCGCCTCTGCGCCCGCTAGGTCGCCGTGGCGCGCGAGCGCGGCGCCCCAGGAGTAGTACGCAGCTGGAAGGTCTGAAGCGAGTGCCACCGCCTCAGCGTACGCTTTTTGTGCGCCCGGCCAATCGCCACGATGGTCGAGGATGTCGGCGCGGAAGCGGTAGCAGTCCACGAACGTGCCGGCCGAGTTGAGCACGGCGTCGGCTTTGTCCGGATGTCCGGCCGCTGCTTCGGCCTGCGCGATCCAGCAGTTGTAGCCCGGAAAGTTTGAGGACACGATCGGATCGGCATAGGCGGCGCCAAACGCCTCCATCTCCGCCACGGCCCGCTCGCTGTCGTCGGCTTCGGACGCCAAGCGGCCGCGTACGAAATGGGCCATCGCCGCGATGGCCGGATCGCGGGGATCATCCTTCATTGTCTGAAGCGCCAGGTTGGCGGCCGCCGGATCGTGGCGTCTGGCCTCGATGTCTGCTATCTCCGTGCCGGCCGTTGCCAGCTGGGTTCCGACGCCGGCGTTGGCCGCTGCATCGGCCACGGCGGCGGTCAGCCATGGTCCGAGGTTCCAGGTCAGCAAATCCCAGTTTGAATAACTCTGCTCAGGCGCGCGGCCGGGGCGG
The DNA here is from genome assembly GCA_035577165.1 of Steroidobacteraceae bacterium. Lineage (GTDB taxonomy): Bacteria > Pseudomonadota > Gammaproteobacteria > Steroidobacterales > Steroidobacteraceae > Bog-1198. Next base: position 1,134 of record DATLVV010000206.1, read on the forward strand.
CCGCCGGCAGCCGTGCGCATGTCCTGACCGGCGTGCCATGCCTCCTCCTCCTCACCAAGGAGCATGAACGTGTTCATGATGTTGGCGTATGACCGCCAAAGACCGGGGTCTAGTCTCGCGGCTTCGCGGTAGAGCGCGAGCGCTTCGCGTGCCGAACCGCCGGTATTCTCGAGTGCGTTCGCCCAGTCGTTTAGAAGCTCGGCGCGAATCGGTGCATCCACGCTCGGGATCGCCGTTCGGCAGAAGGCAATGGCCTCTTCGTTGCGACCGGAGTTGGTCAGAAATGCGGCCCACCGCGCCGGCTGGGACTTCGAGTAGACGTACTCCGCGGCCGCGGCCGTCAGCTTGTCGAGTTCCGCCGCGGGCGCGCCGAAGCTCTTCGGCGGTACACCGTTGCCGCGAACCGTGAGCGTGAGGCCCCCCGTTGGTGTCTCGATGAGGTCGCCCTCGATATGCACGTCATGCCCGAACTGCTCCTTGAGCAGGCGCGAGATCTCCCCAAGGGAAACCCCGGTCTCCGGTACGTCCAGTTTGATGTTGCTCGACCACGCGCCGGTAAGATCACGCCCAGCAGTGGAACTCCGGGTGGCATCCTGCAGGCGGCTGAGTTGGTCGAGGAGTCCGCCCGCGATGACTTTGCCGCTCACGCCTCGAGTAGCAAGCGCGGGCGGCGCGTCAAACGGCTCGATGACCACGCGCTTGGAGGTGACAGCGTCGCGGATTGCGACCGCAGCGATAATCCCGATGACGGTCGCGACGAGCGCAAGAAAGACCTGGAAGGCGATCCTGATGCGGATGCCGACGCGCCGCAGCTTCCCCTCCCGCGCCTGGCCCGACAAGCGTTTGAGCCGCAGCGCGTGCTCGTCTTTAAGATGATCCTTTTGGACCTTCAGGAGCTGCGTCTGTTCTTGTAGAAATGCAGATGTGTCTCGCGCGACCTCTGGATCACTTGCGGACAACCGCGCGACCACGGCTGCAGCGAACGCTTCAGCACTGGCGAGCGTCTCTGTCGCCTCTACTTCCGAGTTCTCATCCTCTTCCCCCAAAATCCCGCCGAGCAAGCCTTCCGTCATCCCCATCTCCGTTTCGTATTGTCGGGCTATAGTCGTCTACGCGTATCACCTTGGCAACCAACGGCAGCAAACCGGCAATGATTTCAGCTTGGCCAGGGGCGGAAAATGGCCGAGTGCTGCCGATCGGACTCTACTTTCCGATCGGGCCTGGTATGTCCCCGATGACAAGTCTCGCCGAGATCGGTTGAACTGCTCAGCTCACCGGGCATCC
>DATLVV010000207.1:0-7433 GCA_035577165.1 Steroidobacteraceae bacterium
CCCGTTCCGGCCACTTCACGATTGCCGGTACGATTGCCGGCGAGCGCACCTGAGCCGCGCAACGTCATAGTGGATTTGGGTAACGGTAAGGCCCAGGCCACGCCGCCGGCATCCGACTCGATCGCCGACACGGCCGCGAGCGCGCCGAGCGCTGCTGCGACAGCGCCGGCGATGGCACCTGCGGCGGCGATCCCGGCAGCGTCGAGTACGGGAGAGCCTGCAACCGCCCCTGCGGCGCTTGAAAATGCGCCGGCGCACCCCACATCGCTGGCAACAGCGGGGAAACCCGCAAAGTCAGGACATACGTGGGCCGTGCAACTCGGCAGCTTCGCCAGTCGCGAGAACGCCGATAAATTGGTGCGTCAGCTGAAGACGCAGGGCTACGCGGTCTACATCTCGCCGAGTGGCTCAGGAGCCCATTTGCGATATCGCGTGCGCGTCGGTCCCATGGCGGATCGCGGCGCCGCCACCCAAACGGCCGCGAAGCTGAAGTCGGTGGGGCAGGTCGCGAGTCTGGTGCCTCCGGCACCCTGAAGGGTCATGCAGATTTGCGATTTGTGACGCTCGTTTCACGGCGCCACCCCCGACGCTCCGGTAGAATGCGTCGGGTTCGCAATAATGGCGCTCAACGCCGGGGTGTGCAGCTTGACCGGAGCCGATGTTTTTCTAATTTTGGTTCTATTGGGGTCAACCATCATCGGTTTGCTGCGCGGATTAGTTCGCGAGGCTGTGTCCCTGGTATTTTGGATCGTGGCCATTTGGGCGGCATGGAAGCTTGGTTCCGCTGTCGAGCCCCATCTGGGCGGTTTGCTCGCCGAGCCCAGTGTGGCGCCATGGGTGGGCCGGCTGGTCATATTGATCCTGGTGCTGCTGGCAGGTTGGGTGATCGGCATGCTGCTGAGCTATTTCACCCGCAGCTTGGGCCTGGGATGGATCGATCGGATCCTCGGACTTTTATTCGGGCTGCTGCGCGGGCTGGTGCTCATGGGCCTGATCATCATCGGCGGCGAGCTGCTGAATTTGCATCACGAAGAGTGGTGGGGCCGGTCAAAAATGGTCCCTTTCGGTGAAACGGTCGGCGATTGGCTGCGGGCCATGGTCGGCGAGAGGGGCGATCCTTGGGCCAAGCTCGAGCGCCTGACCGGAGTCAAAGTCAAACCCAAGTAGGGCGGAGGTCCTTGATGTGCGGAATCATCGGAATGGTCGGGGTCAGCGCGGTCAATCAGCGCATCTATGACGCGCTGACGGTGCTGCAGCATCGCGGTCAGGACGCCGCGGGCATCATGACCTCTGCGGACGGCGAGCTGTTCATGCGCAAGGATTCGGGGCTGGTGCGCGATGTGTTCCAGCAGAAACACATGCTCAAGCTTCGCGGCAATGTCGGAATCGGACATGTCCGCTACCCGACCGCGGGCGCCGACAGCGCGAACGACGCGCAACCCTTCTACGTCAATTCGCCCTACGGCATTTGTCTCGGGCATAACGGCAACCTCACCAATTCGCGCGAACTCACCGAAGTGCTGGTGCGCGAAGATCGCCGCCACTTGAACACGGGCTCGGATTCCGAAGTTCTGCTCAACGTCCTGGCTTCCGAGCTGCAGCGGGTGGGCACCCCCCGGGTCACGCCGGCGGATATTTTCGCCGCGGCCAATGCGGTGTATCGCCGCTGCCGCGGCGGCTACGCCGTGGTGGCCATGGTGATCGGTCACGGCATCTTGGGATTTCGCGACCCGAACGGCATCCGGCCGCTGGTGATCGGCAAGCGCGACACCAAGAAGGGCATCGAGTGGATGCTGGCGTCCGAGAGCGTGGCGCTCGATATGCTGGGTTTCGACATGGTGCGCGACGTGGCGCCGGGCGAGGCGGTGTTCATCGACGAGCAAGGCCGCTTCTACGCGCAGCAATGCGTGGCAATGACCCGGCACACACCGTGCATTTTTGAGTACGTGTATTTCGCCCGGCCGGACTCGATCATCGACAACATTTCCGTGTATAAGGCGCGCTTGCGCATGGGCGAGCGCCTCGCGGAGAAGATCAAGCGCGAACGACCCGATCACGACATCGATGTGGTCATTCCGATTCCCGATACCAGCCGCACCAGCGCCGTACAGGTCGCGCAGCTGCTCGGCATCAAGTATCGCGAGGGCTTCATCAAGAATCGTTATATTGGCCGCACCTTCATCATGCCGGGCCAGGAGCAACGCGCGAAATCGGTGCGCAGCAAATTGAACGCCATCGATCTGGAATTCCGCGGCAAGAATGTGCTGCTGGTCGATGACTCGATCGTGCGGGGTACCACCTCCGCGCAGATCATCGACATGGCCCGCGAAGCCGGTGCGAGAAAAGTGTATTTTGCGTCCGCCGCTCCGCCGGTGCGCTACCCCAATGTCTATGGCATCGACATGCCGGATGCGTCCGAGTTGGTGGCCGCCGGGCACACCGACGAGGAAGTGCGCGAAATCATCGGCGCCGATTGGCTGATCTATCAGGACTTGGACGATCTGGAGCACGCGGTGCGCCACGACAATGCCAAGATCGAGAATTTCGACACCTCATGTTTTTCGGGCGAATACGTCACCGGCGATGTGACACCCGAGTATTTGAGCCGCCTGCAGGGTGAACGATCCGACGAAGCCAAGCAGCAGCGTCGCGACGGTGCAGGCCGTGGGCTCAAGTCCGTCCGATAGCCGCCGCGGCCGGCCCGCTCAGACAGGCTCCTAGCATGCGTCTACTGGTGATCGCAGCGCGGGCCGACTATCGGTTGCTGGTAAAAAAGCACGTCGAGATCGAGTGGCCGAACGTCGCGCTGGTCGAACACCGATTGGGCGAGGACCGGCCTCTCGAAGCGCAATTCGCCGCCGCCGGTTTCGATGCGGTCGTCATCGTCGGCGCGCCGCCGACCGCGGCCGCCGAGGACCTGGCAGCGGGACTGCGGGCCAAACCCGAGTTCGCACCCATCGTCCTGCTCCTGCTGCAGGATGCGCCGGACCCTGAACCCGCCGCCGTCCGCGGCTTGCACCGCATTTACGGCCGCAAGATCGACCGTGATCGGCTCATCCGAGCAATCACCGCCGCTTCCCGCGAACACAAGCAGACGCTGTCCCTGCAGCGCGGACAGCCCGAATTCGAGCAGCGCTATCAGTTCGGAACCGTGAAAATCCGCGGCCATCGTTGCATACGGCAGGTCGGGAGCGGCGGCATGTGCACGATCTATCTCGCCGAGAGCGAGCGCGCCGGCACGCTGGTGGTGCTCAAGGTGTTCAATCAGGTCCCTGACGTCTCCGAGCGCTTCGTGAGCTTCGACCGCTTCCTGCAGGAATATGAGATTGTCGCAGGGCTGCAGCACCAGAATATCGTGCGCATTTATGACTTGGGCGTCGCCGACGACCACGCCTATATCGCCATGGAGCATTTTCCCGCCGGCGATTTGCGCCAGCGCATGAAGGCGCCGTTATTGCCGCTGACGGCGCTCAAATTTCTGGAGCAGATCGCCAGCGCCCTGCACGCCATTCATTCGGTGGGTGTGCTGCACCGGGATCTGAAGCCGGCCAATGTGATGCTGCGCAACGACGGCTCGCTGTGCCTGATCGATTTTGGATTGGCCAAGGCAAACGAAATGGAAGTGTCGTTGACCGGAACCCGGGAAATCTTCGGCACCCCTTACTACATGAGCCCGGAACAGGGTCATGCGGAGGAGATCGATGGCCGCAGCGATCTGTACAGCTTGGGCGTCATGTTCTATGAAATGCTGACCGGCCATAAGCCCTATACCGGCGCGACCGCAATGGAAGTGATTTACAAGCACAAGCGGGCGGATTTGCCGGAAATCGCGCCACAATTCGCCAGCTACAAAGACCTGCTGCTGCGTTTGCTCGCCAAATCTCCGGCCGACCGCTTTCAGTCTGCCGGGGAGTTGCTCGAGGCGATATCGGCACTCAAGATTCCGGCGTGACCCCGGCGGCGCCGCCCTTTGCGCACCCCCTGTTGCGTGTGCCCACCCCCGATGCTTGGGTCGAGGCGGCCTGCGCCTTGCCGGACGTATTGCTGATCGATCACGCAAACTGCGAAAAGAAAGCGGCGTCGACCGCCCTGGCCCTGATGTTCGCGTACGCCGAGGATCTTGAGCTCACCGATAAAATGTCGCGGCTTGCCCGCGAGGAGCTCCGGCACTACGAGCAGGTCGCCAAGCTCATCCGCAAATTGGAAGTGGCGCCCCTGCGCCTGGCACCCGGCCGCTACGCCGAACGGATGCGCCGCTTGGTGGCCAAGGCGGAGCCGTTGCGCGAGGTCGATTTGATGATTTGCGGTGCGTTCATCGAAGCGCGGTCCTGCGAGCGTTTTGCGGCACTGGCGCAGGCCATCGGCGCACCCTTAAAGGACCTGTTCGAGGGCCTGCACAATGCCGAATCGCGTCACTATCGCATCTATCTGGATCTGGCGCGGCGCGCCGCCAAAAGGGCGGGGGCCTCCTTGGAGATCCGGGTCGATGCATTCGCCGCCCTCGAGGCCGATCTCATCACGCAGCCCGACCCGGTATTTCGATTCCATTCGGGGCCGCCGGAGGCCGGCTAGGTCGCGTTGTCGCGACGCTGGGGTGGCACATGTTTTTTTGGCGGGTGACGTTTTGACGTCTCACGCCGATGACGTCAAAACGTCATGCGCCATTAACGCGACAAGGACTTGAGCTCGGGTCCATTTTCGTCCCACCGCAACAAGCTGCCCTGATCGTACCAATCGCCCAACACGATACGGGTACAGGGGCGTCCGTCGACCTGCAGCGCGTGGATGGCGGGGCGGTGCGTGTGCCCGTGCAACAGCGTCGCGGTTCCGGCGTTGCGCAGTGCGGTTGCGACGCTCTCGGCATTGACATCAGCGATGGCGTATTCCAGTGCCGCGGTGTGCGCCTGGCTGCCGACGCGAGCGGCTCCGGCGAGGGCGCGCCGTGATTTGATCGACAGTGCGAGGAATCGCTTCTGCCAATCGCGTTCGCGCACGGTGGCGCGCAGGCGCTGGTAGGCGTGGTCGTCGGTGCACAGGGCATCGCCGTGCATCACCAGCACCGGTTCCCCATACAGGGTGACGATCAGAGGATCGGGAACGAGTTCCGCCCCGCTCAGGCGGCAAAATTGTTCGGACAACAGGAAATCGCGGTTGCCGTGCATGACGAAACACGGGACCCCGCGCGAGGTGAGTGCGTGAATGCCTGCAATCGCGGCGGATTGCGCGGTGTCCGGTGCGTCATCGCCGATCCAGGATTCGAATAGGTCGCCGAGAATGTACAGAGCATCGGCGTCCCTGGCTTCGGCGCCGAGAAAGCTCAAAAACTGCTCGGTGATCGCCGGCCGACTTGCGTCGATGTGCAAATCCGAGATGAATAGCGCGGCCACGTGGGATGGAACCGCGGCGGCTAGGGACCGGCAACGCGCTCGATTTTTTCGATCACCACGGGCTTGAGCGGCGCATCCTCCTTGAAGGGTCCGCGCGAGCCGGTCGCAACGTTGCCAATCCGATCGACCACATCCATGCCCTGAGTGACCTTGCCGAATACCGCATAACCCCAGCGGGTCTTATTGGGGTCGAGCGCCTCGTTGTCATAGAGATTTACGTAGAACTGCGCATCGCTGCCGTGCGGATCCTGAGTGCGCGCCATGCCGACCGTGCCCCGCTCATTCGTCAAACCGTTGCCGGATTCATTGACCACCTTGGTGGGCGCCGGCACGACCTTGTAGCTGCTGTCGAAGCCGCCGCCCTGAATGACAAAATTGGCGACGACGCGGTGAAAAATCGTGCCCGAATAGTGCCCCTGATCCACATATTTCAAGAAATGCGCGACGGTGAGGGGCGCCCGCTCGGCGTTCAATTCCAGCGTGAAATTTCCTATGGAAGTGAAAACTTCAACGAAAGTGGTCGGCGCGGGTTTGGCGGCTGCAGCGGCCTTTGGCGCGGCGGGCGGGGTGGCCGCAGCAGGCGCGGCGGTTGCCGCCGGGGCGGACGTCGCCGGGGCGGCGGCGGGCGCGGCCGCGGAGGCAGGGGTCTCGTCCGCAAAACCCAAAGCAGAATGGGCGCTAAAGATCAATCCGAAGCTGAGGAGTAGTTGTTTCATGCTTCGAGATTCTACTCGAATAGGTACAATCTTGAGATATGTCCGAAATGTTCGATTCGCGGCCGGTCGTCACGCGGTTTGCCCCCAGCCCGACGGGTTCTCTGCACCTGGGAAACGCGCGGACGGCCTTTTTCAGCCATCTTTGGGCGCGCAAGAGCGGCGGGCGCTTCATCCTGCGCATCGAAGACACGGATGTCGAGCGCAGCCAGATGCGTTTTCGCGATGAACTGATCGCGGATATGCGGTGGCTGGGCTTGGACTGGGATGAGGGGCCTGAGATCGGCGGCCCGTCGGCCCCGTACTCCCAGGCGGAGCGCGGCGAATTCTACCGAACCCTGTTCGAGCAATTGGCGTCGCACGGCCAGGCCTACCCCTGCTACTGCACGGCGGAGGAGCTGGAGTTGTCGCGCAAGCTGCAACGCATGTCGGGCAAGCCGCCGCGCTACGCGGGAACCTGCCGGCATCTGACCGGAGCACAGCGTGCCGAGCGGGAGGCGCGGGGGCTGAAGGCGGCGCTCCGATTTGCCGTACCCGGCGATCTGGTCATCGAATTTACCGATGCGGTGCACGGACCGCAGCGATTCCTGTCGAACGACATCGGTGATTTCATCATTCGCCGCGACGACGGCACCTCGGCGTTTTTCTTCTGCAATGCCGTCGATGATTCGGTGATGGGAGTCACCCACGTGCTGCGCGGCGATGATCATCTCACCAATACTCCGCGCCAGCTCATGCTGCTGGACGCCCTCGGGATGCGCCGGCCGGGCTATGGGCACATTGGCCTGCTGGTGGGTGCGGACGGCGCGCCCTTGTCGAAGCGTCATGGCAGCACCAGCGCGCACGAGTTTCGCGAACGCGGCTTCCTGCCCGCGGCCATTCTCAATCATCTCTTTCACCTGGGCCACGCCAGTGACGTCGACGGCTGGTTGGCCGAGGCGGACATGCCCGCGCACTTCCGCCCGGAGCACCTGGGACGCGCGCCGGCGCGCTTCGATGAGCCGCAGCTAGCTCATTGGCAAAAGTTGGGCGTAGAGCGGATGACAACCGAACAAATTCGCACCTGGCTGGCGTCCGATGATTCCCCCGACTTCGTTGAGTTGGTGCGGCACAATGTCGTATTGCCCGCCGATGCCGAGCCGTGGCGGGCGGTGGTGCAGGGTGACCTGCCGCCCCTGGCGCCCCAAGAGCTGCGCGTGATTAGCGCGGCGGGCCCGGAATTCTTCAGCGCCGCCGTCGGCGCGTTCGACCAGTCGTCCTCGGACCTCAAACAATTGACCAAGCTCTTGAAAGAGCGCACGGGGCGCAAGGGTCCGGAACTCTTCATGCCGCT
>DATLVV010000208.1:0-6075 GCA_035577165.1 Steroidobacteraceae bacterium
GGGAGCCGCGGTCTCGAAGAAGCGAAACAGCGGTCCCCGCCGGGCATGCAGCGGGATGTGCTGCTGCTTGCCGCCCAGCTTGACCAGGATGACCTCGCCCTGCAATTCATCGCCGCTGGCATCGGCGATCAAGCGGTTCTCGTAACCCGGCATGCGAATTTCCAGGTGCGAGCCGGCCACCGTAACTTCATCCAATTTGACCCGCTCGGGGCCGTTGATCAGGTAACCGACGATTGCCGTCCCCGTGCGCGTAAGATCGAGCCCGACGGGCAGTTCGCCACCCGGCAGAGTCAGCACGGCGCGGTAGATTCCCAGGGGAACGCCCGGCGCGCCGGCGGGCGCCGTGTCGCTCGGGGATGCTGCACGATGGCAGGCACCGAGCCCCAGGACGCCGAGCGCCAGCACGCCGAACCCCAGCACGCCGCGCACTAGCGTGTGTAGTGCGCCCCTATGGTCGCCGATGCGTATTAAGGAGGAATTCAGCATCACCTAACGATACCCGCGAGCCTGCAAGGTGAATAGTTTGGCATAGCGGCCGTCCGTCGCCATCAGCGACTCGTGGCTGCCACGCTCGACGATGCGGCCCTCCTCGAGCACCAGGATTTGATCCGTCATCCGCACCGTCGAGAATCGATGTGAAATCACGATGGCAATGCGGTTGCGGGTGAGCTCGCGGAAGTGCTCGAAGACTTCCGCTTCGGCCCCGGCATCGATCGCAGCGGTGGGTTCGTCGAGCACCAAGATATCCGCCTCATTGCGCATGAACGCGCGCGCCAGCGCGATCTTCTGCCACTGGCCGCCTGACAGCTCGCGTCCATCCTTGAACCATTTGCCCAATTGAGTGCGATACCCCGCCGGCAGCGTCTCGACGAATTCCGCGGCCAGACCCTGGGCCGCGGCGCTGCGCCAGCGAGCCTCATCATCGAAGGCGCGCACATCGCCCGCTCCGATGTTCTCACCCACCAGCATCTGGTAGCGCGCAAAGTCCTGGAAAATGACGCCGATACGTTGCCGCAGAGTCGACTCGTCCCACTCCTTGAGGTCGAGCCCATCCAACAGGATTCGCCCACGCGTGGGTAGGTAGAGGCGGGTGAGCAGTTTGATCAACGTGGTTTTGCCGGAGCCATTCTGCCCGACCAATGCCAGGCTTTCGCCGGGCCGGACGTGCAAGTCGATGCCCGATAGAGCGGGCTCGGTGGCACCGGGATAGATGAAATCGACGTTCTCGAAGCGGATGCCGTCGCCGGGGTTGGGGCCGCGCGTTACATGGCCGCTGCTGCTGCCGACGGGCTGCTCCAGGTAGTCGAACAGATTCGACAGATAGAGATTGTCTTCATACAGACCGCTGACCGCCGAGAGGGCGGCGCTCACCGCCGTCTGCCCTTGGCGAAACAACATCAGGTACATGGTCATCTGACCCACGGTCATGGCGCCCAATACGGTTTCCGCGGCGATCCACGCGTAGCCGCCATACAGCGTGGCCGTGCCCACCAACCCCAAGCCGAAACCCCAGCCATCGCGGCGCAGGGTCAGGTCGCGGTCTTCCCGGTAGAGGCGCGTGAAGATGTCGCGGTAGCGATCCAACAGCCGGGGCCCAAGCTCGAACAACTTGACCTCTTTCGCACTGTCCTCGCGCGCCAGCACCGATTCCAAATAGATTTGCATGCGCGACTCGGGGGCGCGCCAGCGAAACAGACGAAAGGCCTCGCCGGAGAACTTGGCCTCGGCCAGAAACGCAGGCAATCCGGCCAGAATCAGCAGCACCACCGCCCACGGTGAGAACCGGATCAGCAGGCCGCCGAAAGACACCAGCGAAATTGCATTTTGCAACAGGCCGAAGGTGCGCATCACCAGACTCAAGGGGCGGCTCGAGGCTTCGCGGCGCGCGCGGGTGAGCTTGTCGTAGAACTCGGAATCCTCGAACTGAGTCAGATCGAGGGTCAGCGCCTTTTCCAAGATCATGACGTTGACGCGCTGTCCCAGCTGTGCGCGCAGCAGGGACTGCGACAGCGAAAGCCCGCGCTGGGCCATGGAGGTGGCGGCGACCAACAAGGCCTCGAGGCCGACATAGCGGAGCACGGGGCTGAGCATCGTCGCGCCGCTGCTCCGATGCAGCGCCGCCGAATGGATCACGGCATCGACGATTTGCGCGCCCACATAAGCGATGGCCGCGGGCAGCACGCCGGCAATCAGAGTCAGCACCGCAAGCGCGATGCTGAGTTGCTTGTTGGTGGTCCACACCAGATCGAGCGCGCGGCCGCCGTAGGCGAACACCCCCAGCAGGCTGCGCTGCGGTTCGCCCGGCTCGGCCGCCGGCGCCGGGCCGATGTGCGGCGAGCCCGCGTGATGGGGTGAGGGATGCGCCGCCAAGGTTAAACTCCAGTGATCAGTCGCCGGCAGGCCCGCGGCCGCGGTCTATAATGCGCAGTTACAGTAGTCCGGTATTGCGGGGTAGTCGTGAAATTCAAGCCCTTACTCGATCGTTGGAAGAAAGATCCGGTGCCGGTGCGCACCGCCAAGGAATATGCGATCCGCCTGGATTTGGACGACGCCGCGCGCCTGCATGCCCTCGCCGAATTGTTTCCCGGACAGCCCATCGAAGTCATCGTGACCGACCTGCTGCACACCGCTCTTGACGAAATTGCGGCAGCCCTACCCTATGAGCCGGGCCCCAAGGTCATTTCCCGCGACGATCGCGGCGATCCGGTCTACGAGGACATTGGTCTGACCCCGCGTTTGGTTGAGCTTACCCGCAAATTCAAGAAGAGCCTCAAGGCGGCCGGTTAGGCAATCCAAGGCTGCCGGCCGGGAAATCGGTCCTCATAAGCCCCGCTTGACCCTGCCGGCTGAGGAAGGCGATACTCCAGGGATGTCGACCGCATGCATTCTGGGCAACGCTTGGTGGTGGCGCACTCGCTCTTGAGGCGTGGGCGCTGGTCGGTCTTTTTCCCTTAGTTCGTCGGTATCCAGAACCCATCTCCGCCTCGAAGCCGGTGGTGGGTTTTTTGTTGTGCGCGAGATTTGCAGGTTTATATGAAGACTCCGTTTGACATCGCAGCCGATCTGGACACGCCGGTGTCGGCCTATCTCAAGCTGGCGCCGTTTCGGCCGAGATTCCTGCTCGAGAGCGTCGAGGGCGGAGAACGGCTCGCGCGCTATTCCTTCATTGGCTTCGGCGAATGCCTGGAAGTGCGGTTGGATGCCGCGGGACTGACCATCGGCGGCGCGCATGCGCCCCGGCCGACATCCAGACTCGAATTTCTGAATGCCTTGCGAGGCGCGTTGGCGCTGGCGCCGAAACCACTGCCGGAGGTGCCCGGGGTACCCTTGCTCGGCGGCCTGGTCGGCTACACGGCCTACGATGCGGTCCGCTACTTCGAACGCGTGCCGGGACGCAGTCTCGATGCAACCGAGACGCCGCACGCACACTATGTGGCGCCGCGTTCTCTGCTGGTATTCGATCACCTGACCCGCACCGTGGCGTTGCTGCACGATGGCAGCGAGGCCGATCGCCAAAGCCTGCGCCGCGATGTGGTCAAGGCTTTGCGCGGCGCGGTCCCGGCCATACTGGCGCCGGGGCGTTTTTCACCGGCGACCCCGTCATTGACCGAAGAGGCGCATGCGCTTCGCGTGCGGCGCGCCCAGGAATATATCGCCTCCGGCGACGTCTACCAGCTGGTGCTGGCGTCGCGCTTCGAGGGCCGCCATGCGCTGGCGCCCTTCGAAGTGTATCGGGCGTTGCGGTTGCTCAATCCGTCGCCGTACATGTATTTCTGCGAGCTGGGCGATATCACGGTCGTGGGGTCTTCGCCCGAGGCGCTGGTCAAGTGCCATGGTGGCTACGCCCAATTGCGGCCGATCGCGGGCTCGCGTCCGCGCGGCGCTGACACCGCCCGCGACCTTGCGTTGGAAGCCGAGCTATTGGCGGATCCCAAAGAGAATGCCGAGCACGTCATGCTGGTCGATTTGGCGCGCAACGACCTGGGCAGGGTCGCGACCGCCGGCTCGGTCAGGGTCGATCCGTACCGGGTGATCGAGCGCTACAGCCACATCATGCATATCGTCAGCGGCGTCAACGGGCGACTGGCGCAGGGTATGGACGCCTTCGACTTGTTTGCCGCGACCTTTCCCGCCGGCACCCTGGTGGGCGCGCCCAAGGTGCGCGCCATGGAAATCATCGACGAGCTCGAACCGGTGGGCCGTCAGCTCTACGGCGGCACGGTCGGTTACTTCGGCCGGCGCGGCGACATGGATCAAGCGATCACCATCCGCACCCTGGTGTTTCGCGGCGATACCTACAGCTATCAAGCCGGGGGCGGCATCGTCGCCGACAGTTCTCCCCAATCCGAATACGATGAGTTGATGGCAAAGAGCGCCGTGCTGCGGCGGGCGCTCGAGCTGGCAGCGGAAGGTCTCTAGGATGCGGCCCAAAATATTGTTGATCGATAACTACGACTCCTTCACCTATAACCTGGTGCAGGCATTCTTGGTATTGGGAGCCACGGTCGACGTGTATCGCAATGACGCGATCGGCGTCGAGGAAGCCCTGGCGCTCGATCACACGCACCTGGTCATATCGCCGGGTCCCGGCACCCCGCAGGATGCCGGGGTTTCGATGCCGATGATTCAGGCATTCAGCGGCCGTATCCCAATTTTCGGCGTCTGCCTGGGACATCAATCGCTGGTGGAAGTCTTCGGCGGCAAGGTGGTACGCGCCGCACGCCTGATGCACGGCAAGGTGTCGCCGGTGATGCACGATGGCAAGGGCGTGTACGCCGGCCTGCCGCCCAAGTTCGACGCGGGACGCTATCACTCGCTGATCGCGGCAGCCGGGAGCATTCCGCCGGTGCTCGAGGTCACCGCGCGCACGGCGGAAGGTGAAATCATGGGTGTTCGGCACCGCTCGTTGCCCATCGAAGGGGTGCAATTTCACCCGGAAAGCGTGCTCACGCCCGACGGCCCGACTCTCATGGGCAATTTTCTGAAAACCTGAGCCGTGACCAGCCCGCGCCACACTCTCGATGCCCTGGTACAAGGCCGCAATCTCGACGAGGCCGAGGCCGCGGCGCTGATGACCTTGCTGACGACGCCAAGCCTTGCGCCCGCGATGGCCGGCGCGCTGCTGGCCGCGCTACGCACCAAGGGAGTAACCGCCGAGGAGGTGCGCGGTTTCGCCGGCGCCATGCGCGCCCTGGCCCGCAAACCCCAGCTTCCCGACGGGCTCGACGCCATCGACATCGTCGGCACGGGCGGCGATGCCTCGGGCAGCCTCAATTTGTCCACCGGCGCGGCGTTGCTCGCGGCCGCCTGCGGCCTGCCCGTGGTCAAGCATGGCAATCGCTCCATTTCCAGCCGCAGCGGCAGCGCCGATTTGATCGAGCAGCTGGGATTTACTCTGCCGCTGGACGAGGTCCGGGCGGCGCAATGTTTCAACGCCACCGGCTTCACGTTCTTGTTCGCGCCGTATTTTCATCCAGCCATGCAGGCGCTGGCGCCGATCCGCGCCGCGCTCGGCATTCGCACCGTCTTCAATCTACTCGGTCCATTGACGAATCCCGCGGCGCCACGCTACCGCTTGATCGGCGCCTACGATGCACCGACCGCGGAATTGATGGCCGGCACCTTGGCAGGCATGGACATCGAACGCGCCTGGGTCGTGCACGGTGCCGCGGGTTGGGACGAGGCGACGCCCATCGGTCCCTTTCTTGCGTTCGACGTGACGCGCGGCGCAATTCGGCGCATCGAAATGGATCCACGCGAATTCAATCTCGAACCATGCCGTTCCAGCGATCTCGCCGGCGGCGATGCCGCCGCCAACCTCGCGGCCTTGCTCGAGGTGTTCGAGGGCCGCGACCGCGGAGCACATCATGGCGCACTGACGTTGCAAAGCGGCCTTGCTCTGCACATCGCCGGCCGCGCGGCGTCCATCGAAATCGGGATCGATCTGGCGCGAACCGCCGTCGAGAGCGGGCGGGCCCTGCAGTGGCTGCAGGGCTTGAGGAAGTTTGCGGCAAACCAGGGATCGGCATGAGCGGGTTCCTGGACGACATGGCGCGCTCGAGCGCGGCGCGAGTG
>DATLVV010000209.1:0-3169 GCA_035577165.1 Steroidobacteraceae bacterium
CAAAGCGCGGCAGTTCTTCAGCCGGGAGACGGGCGCGGGGCCGCCCCTCACGGATGGCGTTTTACTACGCTGCGCCGCCGATCCCGCGCAGCTGTGCGCCTACAAAATCGGACTGCTGACGATGCGCAAGTTACGCGAGCGTTTCGAGCGCGCGCACGCGCACAACTATCGGATCCAAGATTTTCATGATGCCGTGCTCGGTCAGGGCGCTCTGCCGCTGTCGGTTCTCGAGTCGGCCGTAGCCGGCGGTTTCCCGGTCTGAGCGTAGAACGTGGCGAGGTCGATGTTCGATCCGCAAACGATCACGCCGACGCGCTTCCCGCCCTGCAGTTCGCCCCGCAGCGGCCCCAGCACCGCCGCGAGCGCCGCGGCGCCCGCCGGTTCCACGCACAATTTCAGATCGCGAAATTGGATGCCCATGGTGGTACGCATGGCGTCGTCGTCGATCAAGGTCATTTGATCGACGAATTCGCGGCACACCGCATAGGTATAGGGCGTTGCCATCGGCGGCGCGAGCGAGTCTGCGATCGTCGACACCGACGATAGCGTGACCGGGTGTCCGGCCGCGAAACTCCGGGTCATGGAGTCCGCTCCTTGCGGTTCCACGCCGTACACGCGAGTGCCCGGACTGCGCAGCTTCACCGCGGCTGCCACTCCTGCCAGGAGGCCGCCGCCGCCGACGGCGACCACTACTGCATCGAGCTGCTTTGTTTGCGCGCACAGCTCGATGCCGACCGTCGCCGTGCCGAGCACGGTGCGCGGGCCTTCAAAGGGGTGGACGAAGGTTCTGCCTTCCTGCGATTCGATCTCCTTCACGCGCGCGAAGGCGCTCGGGCCATCGGGCGCAAATTCGATTTCCCCGCCATAGCCGAGCGCCAATTGTACGCGCGCCGGATTGGCGCTCTTCATCATGACGATCTTCGCAGTGGTGCCGAGCGCGCGGGCCGCGAAGGCCACGGCGATGGCATGATTGCCTGCGCTCACCGCCGTCACCCCACGAGCGCGCTCCGCCGCCGGCAGATTGAGCATGACGCTGAGCGCACCGCGCGGTTTGAAGGTGCCGGTGACCTGCAATAGCTCGAGCTTGAATATGAGAGTCGAATCGAAGGTCGTATCACTCGCCAATTCGCCCGGGCCGATTTCGAGGCAGGGGGTCGACCGGACGAGTCCGCTCAGCAGAGCTTGGGTTGCCTGAATATCCGGTAACGATGGAAATGCAGTCATAGCCTCCTGCATATACCAGGACCTTCTGCAATGCAACAGGGGCGGAGGTTCGCTCGCTCAATGAGCTGAAGCGTGGCCGCGGCGATAGATGGCGTCGTACTTCACGCTCCAGCTGCGTCCGTCGTCTTTCGAAACCTCGATCACCTGACGCACGGTCGCGTCGGGCTGCAGAGTCAACGTAGTCCTGTCGAGCAGGCGCTTGCCGGTATTTTCGACCAGCTCGCCTTGAAACCGTACCGCTCCCGGAACGCTGCCCGGCAGTTCGGCTTTCTCCAAAGTGCCGCCCACCTGTTCCGCGTGGCTCGTCAGCCAGATTTGTTTTAGTCGCCCGGTCGATGGATCCACGTAGAACCAGCTTCTGCCCTGGTACCCCGCGATATCGGTCCACTCTTCTTGGATGACGCAGCCGCCCAGAATCGACACGATGTGGCTGGTGCCGTCGAGCGCGCCCCCGGCGTAGGCGAGCCAATCACCGAGCCAGAAATCGAGGCGATGATTCGCGCTGCGACCGGCGCAGCCGCCGGTCGAAGCCGGGTCTGGCGAGGGTGCGCCGCCCGCCGCCGAATAGTCGCCGCGGCGGGCGAAACCGGTCGCCGCCAGGGCGCACATCAGCACGCCAATACCTATTCGCTGCATTCCCAGTGTTGTTCTATTCATAACGCCCAAGCTGTGATCTTACCGCAACATATCATCGACGGACCGCTGATCCGGCTGGCACGGGACGAAACCGTCGATGAGCGGGACGATCTCGATGCTCGGCCGCGGACGCGGCTGCATGCAGGCGTGTTTCATAGGAGCATGCGCCTACTCGATAGAGTTGCCGGCTGTTACGGGCCCCTGCGGCTGGTTCTCGACCATATGCCATCGACCCTCTTCGAGGTTACGGGTCCCGGAGCGTTCGCATCGCGGATCGGCAATTGCCCACTGCGCTATGTGCTCGACGATGACCTCACCCGCGCGAGCGCAGAATTGGCATTTGCCGACGGCGCCCGCCTGGTCGGGTGCTTGGATCTATTGCGCGTGCCCGCGCCGCAGCTCTGGGTCGAATGGAACGATGAAGTCCACAAGAGGGTGATTTACGACACCAATGCATCCGCATCCTACGACAGCGCTGCGTCGGGCCGGCGGGTCGGAGTTTTCCTGCAAGGATCGGCGGACGGCCTGCGCGCGACGGCCAGAACGTTTTGGGCCGATGCCGCGGCCGAGGAGTCCGGCGATGTGACCATGTCGCCGCTCGAAACGCACATCGACCTGCGCGGCCAGCATCCATACCCCGCGGATGCGGCCGGCGTTTTGGCAGGCGGCTATGCCGCTCTCATGGATCCGGAGGATTCCGCCATGAGTTCACTGCTCGATCAGATGAGATTTCGCTTTGACGATCGGTGGGCCGCCTACTATCGAGCCGCGGCCACCGACCCCGCGGCACAGCGACACGTGGTGCATGAGTCGGTGGCGGCGGTGGCGCGGGACATACCCATGCTGCTCGGCTTTTTTCTATTGCTGTCCGCCAAGGACGCCACCCGTTCGATTCCGGTGACACGCACGGCCATCAACCGCAAGCGCCTGGCGCGCGGGCGGACGCCGTTGCTCGATCACATCGAAGTGCGCGCCTCGCTCGACGCGGTGCGCGAGTCCGGCTCGAGCGGCACCGAACTCGGCGGCCGGCAATCGCCGCGACTGCATCATGTTCGAGGCCACCTGGTGCGGCGGGACAATAGTGTGTTTTGGCGCACCCCGCACTTGCGAGGCAGCGCGTCGCGGGGCATGGTTCGTTCCCGCACCGTGTGCCTGTCGTTTGCCCGGCCGCGCAAGAAGTCCTTCTTGACATCAAGTGCGCGGACTTAAGATGGGCGTCAGCAGGTCAGGGGCGGCTGCATCACGCTCCAGGCGCGGATGGCGCGCGTGACCCGCGTAATGCACTTCGATCGTCTTGAAGGTGTCGTCC
>DATLVV010000210.1:0-2591 GCA_035577165.1 Steroidobacteraceae bacterium
CGTCGAGGTCAAGGGACTGGTGAAGGACGCCACGCAAGCAGCGTTCGGCACGACGACTGACCTCTTGGGCGACACCGCCTGGATCCAAGGCAATGGCATCGACCTCATTGTCAACAGCCGGCGCACGCAGTGTTTCGATCCGTCGGCGTTCACGCATCTGGGGCTCGACTGCAGGCAGCGGCGCGCGCTGGTGGTGAAATCCACCAACCACTTCCAGTTTGGATTCGCGCCCATCGCCAAACAAACCCTCCTGGTCGCAACCCCCGGGGCACTGAACATGGATTTTGCACATCTGCCCTATCGCGTCTTCAAGGGGCCCTACTGGCCGCGGACTGAAAGGTTGCGCGCGTGAGTGATTCGACGCCGGGCGCGGCGCCGCGTCACCCCTCCCGCGCCATACTGGCTTACGTCCTGCCCACCGTTGCAGCCGGCACGGCCGTCGCGCCGGTGACGGCAATTCTGCCGTCGCTGTATGCCAAGTACACCCACGTGACGCTTGCGGCGCTCGGCACCTTGTTCGTCGTACTGCGCATCGTCGATGCCGTTTCCGATCCCCTGGTCGGATACTGGTCGGACCGCACCCGCAGCGCACGCTTCGGCCGCAAACCCTGGGTCATCGCCGGAGCGTTGGTGTGCAGCATCAGCGTCTGGTTCCTGTTCCGCATTCCGCCGGCGGCGGGCATTGCCTATCTGGCAACTTGGTCGCTGCTGTTCTATTTCGGTTATACCGTCCACGAAGTGCCTCACATGGCATGGGGCAGCGAAATCACGGATGACTATGAGCAGCGCGCCAAGCTGTTCAGTTTCCGCAGCATGGCCGATACCACCGGCGGATTCATCTACACGCTGCTGCCGCCCATCCTGTTCTATCTGGGCATTGCTCATTCGACGGACTACACCCCCGACGTATTCCGGCACCTGGGGTTTGCAGTCCTGCTGCTGTTTCCGCTGATGATCGCCATTGCCGCGCGCTATGCGCCGGCGGGCGATGTCCCGGCCACGTCGCACGGCGACCTGCGCGGCCTGCTGTCGAGCACCCTGCGCAATCCTCCGCTGCTGCGCTTTCTCGCCGCGTACCTGGTCGCCGGTGCCGGCACCGGCGTCTTCGCCGCGCTGTTTTTTCCGTATTTCGACAGCTACCTGCACATCGGCGACAAAGTCGCCTATCTGCTGTTGACCGCGATGATCGCGCAGTTTATTTCGCAGCCATTCTGGGCCAAGGTCGTGTCCCTGATCGGCAAGCATCGCTGCTGGGCCTATGGATGGATCGCCAACTCCCTGGTGCTGGTGCCCATGGTTTTCATCAAGCCGGGTCCCGGCGCCGTGTGGCCGGTCATGATCTCCGTCGCTTTCTATAGCTTCACCAACGGCGTGAGCACGGTTGCGCCCTGGGCGCTGCTGGCCGATGTGGTCGACTATGAAATCATGAAGAACGGCGTCGACCGCGCTGCCAACTACTACGCCTTCATGCTGTTCCTCGCCAAGATGACCGCATCGGTGGGCGGACTCGTCTTTGTATTTCTTGGGGCGGTGTTCGGCTACAAGATCGCGGACGGGGCGGTCAACACGGAATTCGCCAATCGCGGCATGCTCGTCGCCTTCTGCGTTGTGCCCAGTTTCTTCCAGATGCTGGCCATCCCCTTCATCTGGAATTTCCCCATTGACCGGCGGCGGCACGAGATCATTCGCCGCCGGCTGGCGCGCCGTGAGGCCCGTCAGGCCGCCGGAGCGGCACCGTGAAATCGCAAGCCTCCCGCAGCTTTCACGGCAGCGTCGTGCCCGAGCCATTTCGCTGGCTGGAAGACTCCGCCGATGCGCAGGTGCAAGCCTGGGCGGAGGATCAACAGCGCCGCACCGAGGATTTCCTGGGTCGTTGCGCCGAGCGAAGCCGCTGCCGCGAATTCCTGGCGGTGAGTCACCCCTCGCTCGACCCGGTCTGGAATTGCGTGCGAGGGACGAAGCGGTTCCGCATGGCGCGCCGGCCGGCCCTCCCGCAGCCTCTGCTCTGCGTGACGGACGCCGGCGCCGAGGAGCGCGCGCTGGTCGATCCGAACCCCGACGGCAAAGTCATCGAAGCGGAATTTGTGGCGGTGAGCCCCTCGGGGCGCCACGTTGCCTTTGCGCAGTCCGCTGCCGGCGACGTACGACGAACCATGATAATTGTCGATGTCGCAACCGGTCGCATCGTCGATGCCAGCGCCGTGGTGACCGCCGTGCCGATGTTCGCGTGGCTGCCGGATGAAACCGGATTTTTCTATACCTTGTTCCGTCAATTGTTCGAAGACGACGGCAGCGGCGACGCGCGCGCCGACGGCCTGTACCTGCACAAGCTCGGAGGTCTCTGGCGCGATGATCTATGCATCCGCTTGCTGAACGACGGCTCGGTCCGCATGGTGTTTGCCGTGGTTCCGGAATTGACCGATTGCCTGCTGGTCGGCACGCATCAATTCAGCAGTCACAGCACCACCTTCTCCTTGCATCGCCTGTCTGCCCCACTGGCGCCGGGAGTCGAATTGTTGAGCCCGAGCTACAACGCGTATCTCGGCTGCGCACACGGGGAGCTCTATTTTCATACCGGCATCGATGCGCCG
>DATLVV010000211.1:0-4417 GCA_035577165.1 Steroidobacteraceae bacterium
CAGCTCGACCGTCGCCAGCAATTCGCCGAGCGAACGCCCGAGCCGGTCGAGGCGCACGATGGCGAGCGTGTCGCCCTTCCGCGCGTAGTCAAGCAGCGAAGCGAGCCCCGGCCGGTCCATGGTCCGGCCCGAACGAACATCAGTGAAAACCTTGATGGCGCCCGCCTGCGTCAGCCGCATGCGTTGGCCGGCGACGTCCTGATCGGCCGTGGACACCCGCGCATAGCCCAGAATATCGCCCATCCCGTCCCCAAAACGACCGTTCTCTGGACGCCATCAGACGCACCCGCCAGGGCGGCGCGCTTCCGTCCACAGAATGCGTCCAGTAAACGCCCGCCGTCCACAATCACGATGGACGATTTTGGGACGGGGAGAAGGCTTTGGCGCGTCGACAACTGCTGACCGAGGAGGAGCGCCGGCTGCTGTTCGGGGTGCCAAGCGATTCGGACACGCTGACGCGCCTCTACAGCCTTACCCGATCGGATCGGGAGCTCTTGGCCGCCCGCCGCGGCAACGCGAATCGGCTGGGCTTCGCCGTGCAGCTCGCGCTGCTGCGCCATCCCGGCATGAGCCTGGCGCACATGGAGGAGCCGGTCGATCCGCTTGTTGCCTGGCTGGTAGAGCGCCTCGACATTCCCGCCGCAGTATTCGCGAAGTACGCCGGCCGGACGCAGACGATGACCGATCATGCGCGCAACCTTGCCGCGGCGCTTGGATTGCGGCCGGCAAGCGCCGCGGACCTGCCGTTCATGATCGAAGCCGCCGCGCAATCGGCATGGAGCACCGATCGTGGCCATCCGATCGCCGCCGGCGTGATCGCGGCGTTGCGCGCCGAGAAGGTGATCCTGCCGGCGCCGGCAGTAATCGAACGCGCGGCAATGGCCGGCCGAGCCCGTGCGCGCAAGCGCGCCGCCGATGCGCTGCTGGCCGGCGTCTCGGAAGTCCAGATCGCCAAGCTCGATCAATTGCTGGTCGTCGATCCGACGTTGAAGACGAGCCGATTCGCCTGGCTTCGCAATGCGCCGAGCTCGCCGAAGGCTGACCACGTCAGCCAACTGATCGAACGGCTGCGCTTCGTCCGCGAGATTGGGCTGTCCGCCGATGCCACCACGCGGGTTCACGATAACCGCTTCCAGCAGTTGATACGCGAAGGTCGGATTTCCGAAGCTCACCAGCTCGGGCGCTATGCGGCGCACCGTCGGCGGGCGATCCTGACCGCCAACATCATCGACCTCGAAGCCCGCCTGACGGATGCGCTGTTGGACATGACGGACAAGCTGATCGGCGGATTGTTTGCTCGTGCGCGGAAGGCGAAGGAGCGGCGCTACGTTGCGAGCACGCGAGACGTTGGCCGCCTGATGCGATTGTTCCACGGCACGATTGAAGCCCTGGCAACGGCTCAACAGGAGCAGCGGGACGGTTTCGACGTCGTGGACGAAGTCGTCGGTTGGCCCAAGCTGCTGCGGGTTCGCGGCGAGGTGTGCACGCTCGCCGATCTTGCCGAGGAAGACCCGCTGCTCGGCGCCGCCGATCGCTACCGCACCTTGCGCAAGTTCGCGCCGGAATTGCTGGAGGCCTTGGAATTCAAGGCGGCGCGCAGCCACGACCCGACCCTGTCCGCGATCAGGCTGCTGCAGGATCTCAATCGTTCGGGTAAGCGCGACGTTCCGGCGGACGCGCCCATGCCGTTCCGCAAGGAATGGAAGCGGCTGATCACCGAGGACGGGCAGCCGAATCGGCGCCTTTATGAGACCGCGGTGCTCGCGACGTTGCGCGACAGGTTGCGTTCCGGCGATGTCTGGGTCGAACGGTCGGCAAATTACCGCCGCTTTGACAGCTACCTGCTGCCGCCCGCCGAAGTTCCTCCGATCGCGGCCAAACTGGGATTACCAGTGACGGCTGACGAGTGGCTGGCCAAGCGTGGCGCCGAACTCGATCGTCGCCTGCGGCGCTTCAGCCGTTGGCTCCGCCGCGGCGAACTCGAAGGCGTCGAATTGCGTGATGGTCGGCTGCATGTTGCATCTGTGAAGGCTGCGACACCGCCAGAAGCCGACGCCCAGGCGGCGCGGATTGTCGCCATGCTGCCGCCTGCCCGCATCACCGAGATCATGTATGAGGTCAGCCGCGCGACCGGATTCGCTGCGGCGTTCACCAATCTCCGCACCGGCGAGCGCTGCGACAACGAGAACGCGCTTTTGGCGGCGATCCTGGCGGACGCCACGAATCTCGGGCTGACGCGCATGGCCGCCGCGAGCCATGGAGTGACGCGTGACCAGCTGATCTGGACCGCCGACGCCTACATCCGCCCGGAAACATACAAAGCGGGACTGGCCCGCATCATCGACGCGCATCACACGCTGCCGATCGCCGCCATCTGGGGTGGCGGGACCACCTCATCATCCGACGGGCAGTTCTTCCGGTCTGCCAAGCGAGGTGACGCCGCCGGCGACGTAAATGCCCGCTATGGGCGGGATCCGGGGTTCAGCTTCTATACACATCTCTCGGACCAGTTCGGGCCGTACAGCAGCGTGGTGATGTCGGCGACCAATCACGAAGCGCCATACGTGTTGGATGGGCTGCTGCACCATGGTACGCAGCTCAACATTGGCACGCATTACACCGACACCGGTGGCGCTTCGGATCACGTGTTCATCCTCTGCGCCATGCTCGGCATTCTCTTTCCTGATTACGCACTTCCCTCAGTCACGAAACGCCTGATAGCAGGCAAGAATTCTGTGTCGTTGCATGAGGTTGTGGTGATGGCTCGAAATGTCGTGCAGTTCCAGAAGGGCCTCAGCGAGCCGGCGTTCGAACTGCAGTATGGCACCGAGGAAAAATGCCGGGCGATCGTCATTGCGTCACGTTGGCCGCATGGCTTCGAATGCCCGGTATGCGGTGGCGGACAGTATAGTATGGTGACGAGCCGCGATCTCTATCAATGCACCAAGTGTCGCCGTCAGACCTCGCCGATCGCCGGGACGATCTTTGCATCGACCCATCTGCCGCTGCGGCTGTGGTTTCGCGCCATCTATCACCTGACCCAGACCAAGCAAGGCATCTCCAGCATCGAGTTGGGCCGGCGCCTTGGCGTGACGCAGACCACCGCCTGGAAGATCAAACACAAATTGAAGCAGGTCATGCTTGAGCGCGATGCCACAAAGCGCCTGGCCGGCAGGATCGAGATCGACGATGCCTATCTCGGCGGCGAACGATCCGGCGGCAAGCGAGGCCGTGGCGCGGCTGGCAAGACGCCATTCGTCGCTGCGGTCGAGACGACCGCCGAGGGAAAGCCGGTTCGTCTGAAGCTGCGCCGGGTCACCAGCTTCTGTTCAACCTCGATTGCGCAGTTCGCCAAACGGAGCCTCGATCCGAACTGCTCCGTCGTCAGCGATGGCCTTCAGTGTTTCGCCGGCGTCGCCGACGCTGGATGCGCACACGAGGTCATCAAGACCGGCTCAGGACCGAAGGCGGCTCAGACGCCAGCTTTCAAATGGGTCAACACGGCCCTCGGCAACATCAAGGCCGCCATCACGGGGACCTACCGCGCCATCAGCAGCAAGCATGTCCCGCGGTACCTCGCTGAGTTCGAATACCGATTCAACCGGCGATACGATCTGGCGGCCATAATTCCCCGGCTCACATGGGCGGCTGTTCGAACCACACCCATGCCCTATCGCCTCCTGAAATTGGCTGAGTCTAATGCGTAATCAGGTTCTCTTTTGCCCGCGCCTGCGCGACCTGCCCGATCGCAAGCTGGCTTGCATCGAACCTGCCGGGCGCTATCCCGATCTGCAGCCGTTGATGGGGCGACGGATCAAGGTCGACGTGGTACGCGAGCACTGGGACCAAGTGGTGCGTCTGGTCGCTTCGCTCTATGCCGGGGCCGTTGCGCCCTCCGTCATGCTGAAGAAGCTCGCGGCGTATCGGCGGCAGAATCAGCTCGACCTGGCCCTGCAGGAGCTCGGGCGAATCGAACGGACCCTGTTCATGCTCGATTGGCTGGAAAGTCCGGCGCTACGCCGGCGCTGTCACGCCGGGCTGAACAAGAGCGAGCAGCGGCACTTCCTGGCCCAGGAAATTTGCACCTTCAACCAGGGCCGGATCGCCGAGCGCGGTGCCGAGGCGCAGCAGTTCCGCGCTTCAGGGCTGAACCTCGTGATCGCCGCCATCGTCTACTGGAATTCGACCTACATAGCCGACGCCGTGGCGCATCTGCGCGCCCAAGACAGTCTGGATGACGCGCTGCTGGTCCACACTACGCCGCTCACCTGGGAACACATCGGCTTCTCGGGCGACTTTCTGTGGGAACGCGCCGCTGCCGCTGCGAGCAAACGCCGACCTCTCAATCTACGCCGCGTGCGCGAGGCGGCATGATGTGGCAGTTCGCGGAAAGTTCGCCCTTAGCGTTGTTTATCGT
>DATLVV010000212.1:0-4686 GCA_035577165.1 Steroidobacteraceae bacterium
CCGGCTGGCCACGGTGGTGCGATCGGGGACGCGGTAAAGCTTCAGGTCACCCAATTGCTCCTGCTGCACTCTTCGCATTGCGGTCACCGCCACCTCTTGCAGCGCCGGCGCCGGCGCCCCTTGCATACGTACGCTCTTGAACAGCTTATCCATCTCCCCGGTAGCCATGCCGTTGACCAGAAGCGATTCCGGCGCGTCGCTGGTCGACCCGCGCGGCCAGCATTGCGCGAAGATGGCGCTGCCGGCATCCAGCGGTTCCACATCACCGCCATCGCCGTCCTCGCGATTGACTCTTCCCGCCACCACTTGAGTGCGCGCTGCGGGAAATCCCACGCCGTTGCCATTGGCCAGCGTCACCCAGGCTCCCAGGTCCACGGCCTTGCCGTCGCCCGACACCGTCGCGATGTAATCTGCCGCCCAGTCGAAGCCCCGCGCCAGATATGACAAGGTCACGGTGCGGGTCGATGCTTCTGAGCTATGGACCAGTACCGACAAGGTCGGTGTCGCGTTAAGGCCGGCGACGCCCGTAAAGCTGAACGTCTCCGGCAACCCTGAGCAGCGCAGGGCCTCGACCCCCTCTGCAGATTCGAACACCACGCCGCCGCCGGCGTCTGAAATCAGGGTACCCGACAGGCGTTGCAGCCGGCCGGTCTTCTTGTTGGTACGCAGCAGCGTCACCGGCTTAGCTCTCGCAGCGCCGATCAATGCCGAAGGGCTGAGCAATTTTCCCTCACGATTCTTTTCGATGACGCCGGCCGGAAGCCCGGTGACGATGGCGCTGGCCGGTTCGATGCCGTCGGCGACGCCTTCGAATCTAAGCTGCGAGAGGCCGGCGGGCAGATGCACGGTTCGGGTTTCGCTGATCAGGGCGAATCCCTGCAACTCGTCAAGATCAATGGATCCCGAGCCGCGATCCGGTGCACGGTACACGGTGACGGAGACATCGGTGGGCGGCGACGCCAGGATATCGGCCGCTGCGGCCGGCGCTGCTGCCAAACCCCACGCCAGTGCCGCCGCCCAGCGCATGGCGCCTAGAAACGCGTCTCGAAGCTGGCGGTGAGACTGGTCTTGCCGTTCGCGGGCACGGTGACCGCCCACTCGGCGGTCTCGGCACTGCGCCGTGCGCTCTTCTGGCTCTCGGCGGTGATGCGCGAATCGCCCCACAGCCCCTCTTGAAGCAGTTTGACGGTGACGGGCCGGGGCAGGGCATTGCTGAGCTCGTAGCGCATGTCGGACTGCCAGTTGAAGCTGGAGAGGCGCGTGCGCTTCTCCACCACGGCGCGCACTTTCACGTCGAAGGCGTCTCCGGTGGCGAGCGACAGAGTCGATCCCATAGGGGTGTGGTCGATGTGGTTCTCGCCGATGAACTGCGGCTCGCCGCGTTTGTCGCGCATGTAGAAACGCAAAACTCCCGCCGGCAGCTGATCGCCCAGACCGGCGTGCGCGCTGGTCGAAAAACCATAGACGCTTTTGGCGCTCTGCGGCGTCTCCGTGGTTCCCAACCAGCGGTTGCGATATTCGTAGCCGTGCTCGGCAGGCACGCCATGAACGTCGAGGAAGCTCACCTGTTTGGTTTGCAAGTTGGCGATGGTGGTGCGTTCCGCCAGCGGATAAAGATAGTAGTCGCCAAGGCGTTCGCGGCTGCCGGTCTCCGTTCCGGCCTGCTGCAGGGTCGCGCGTGCTTGCGGGTTGCGATAGTAATTCGACGGCCGCGCGCCGCCATCGACCTGGGTGGGGGACCCCGCGACCAACAGCGTTTGCGCATTGTCGTAGGTCACGCCGCTGGAATTGGTCAAGGTCACCCATCCCTGCACGTCGATTTTGCTGTCGCCCTCGTTGTACAGCGCCACATAGTCCGCGCGCCAACCGAGACCGGGGGTGAGGTAACTCAACGTGGCCGGCCGCACGCCCGCGTGGCTGCCGACGACGGTCACCGACAAGGTCGGATGCGCGCGCAAGTTCTCCGGCACTTTGTCGAAAATGACGCGGACCGGCAGACCGTCGTCGCGCAGCACTTCGATGCGCTCGCCGATCTTCAGGACCACGCCGCCGTTGGTCGCCAGCACCTGCGCCTGCTCGCGCGTTTCCGCACCGGTGGCAGGATTGACGCGAACGATGGTGATTTGCCGTCCGACGGCTTTTTCCATGAGCTTGGCGGGAGTCAGCAGATCGAAATCGAAGTTTTGCTCGACGATGCTGATATCGGCCGCCGTCAGCGACACGGTCTCGGGCCGGATCTGCGCGGATACGTCTTGAAATTCGAGGCGCTGACGGCCGCCTTTGATCTCGACATCACGGCGGTCCTGCACCAGCGCCAGATCACCGGCGTAGATGGTGACGGATAAGGTCCGATCGGCGGGCATGGCCGGTGCCTCGATCAGGAGACCCAACAGCGACCCGATCAAGACAAGACGTAGACCCATGACTCACCCCCAACCGCGTCACATGCCGGGTATGGCTTACATTAAGCGATGTCCCGAGTGCTTTGGGGTTAAGGCCGGAGCTGCAT
Organism: Steroidobacteraceae bacterium; assembly: GCA_035577165.1. GTDB lineage: Bacteria > Pseudomonadota > Gammaproteobacteria > Steroidobacterales > Steroidobacteraceae > Bog-1198. Next base: position 2,510 of record DATLVV010000212.1, read on the forward strand.
GCGCGGCTAGCGCATCGACACCTGAAGTTGCCGGTGGCCGCCGGCCTCCATCCAGGTCTTGATCCGTTTCGCATCCGCGACGCGCGTGTACTTGCCGAACGAATCCAGCAGCACGATGATGACCGAGCGGCCCTCAATGACGGCGGCCATCACCAGGCACTTGCCGGCCTCGGAGATGTAGCCCGTCTTCTGCACGATGATGTTCCAGGTCGGGTTCGCCACCAGGTTGTCGGTATTGCGAAATTCCACCTGGCGTTTGTGGATGGTCACGCTGTGGCGGCTGTCGGTGGAATACTCGCGAATGGTGGCATTGTGCGAGGCCGCCATCACCAGCTTCGACAGGTCCTCGGGGCTTGCCACGTTCTGACTCGACAATCCGGTGGGATCGACGAAATGCGAATTGGTCATGCCGAGCGTCGCGGCCTTGGCGTTCATGGCCGCGACCATGGCGGACATCCCGCCGGGGTAGTTGCTTCCCAGCGCATGGGCGGCGCGATTTTCGGATGACATCAAAGCCAGATGCATCAAGTCGCCCCGCGACAGAACGGTGCCGACGGCGAGGCGTGAAAACGAGGCCTTCGGCAGATCCCGGTCGGCTTCGGTGATCCGAATCGGCTCATCCAAGGGCTGCTGGGCGTCCAGAACCACCAAAGCGGTCATCAGCTTGGTAATGGAAGCAATGGGCAACGCCACATCGGAATTTCGGGAATACAGCACCGAGGAGTCGCTCTGGTCGATGATGAGCACCGAACTCGACTTGAGCCTGGGGTCGTGATTGGGAGTCGCGCCGGCGTGAAATGCCAAAACGGTCAGGAATAAACCGGCCGTCGCGCGCAAGCTGAGGGACGGCTTTCGAAAAATCAACGCCATTAACGATCTCGCAAGTACTTAACTAAAGACTGAAACTGCCATATGTCAATCACGCCGGGACGTGATGGAGCGCTAACTTTGCCATTATTTTTAGGAATGTCCAGCACATTCAGGTTGTTGCTTATGTTACTTCAGGCACTTGCCTCACTGCCCGGCGCCCGGCGCAGTTCCTTGTCGCGGTACATGTTGCGATCGGCGATGCTCAAGATCTCGCGCGAATCCCGCGAATCCCTGGGGTAATTGACGACCCCGATGCTGACGCTGCAGCGGATCATGCGTGACCGCAGATCCAGGGTGGTCTTGAAGACATTGTGCCGCACCCGCTTCACCACGGCCTCCGCGATCTCCGGCGTCGCACCCGGCAGCAGCACGGCGAACTCGTCGCCGCCGAAGCGCGCGGCATGATCGGTGTTGCGAATGCTTCGTTGCAGGCACTGTGCCACCAGGGTGATGGCGCTGTTCCCCGCATCGTGCCCGAAGGCATCATTGATGTCCTTGAGCTTGTCCATATCGATCATGAGCAGGGCATAGACTCCGCGGTCGCGCTCGCAGGCCGCGTGTTCGCGCTGCCACACCTCATTGAACATGCGCAAGTTGTACAAGCCGGTCAAGGCATCGGTCTGCGCCAGATTTTCGATGCGCTCCCGCGCCTCGGTGATGTCCGCCGACAGCGTCGTCGTCAGGTAGGCGACCAACAAGAACGGCGCCAATTGACCCACGGCTTGACTGGCGTAGGTCAGCGACATGACGTCGAGGCCGGGGGTCGCGGCCGCCAGCAGCAGATGGCAAACGGCAATCACCGCCACTTGCAGCAGGGTCACCAGGCGTCCCAAAGTGAAGGCGCTCAAGATGATGGGCAGCAAGTACAGATTCAGCAGCGGACTGGAACTCTTGCCGGTGAACCACAGCACGCCGGTGATGAACATCACCATGGACCACGATTCGATCAACAACCGTGTGCGGGTGCGCCGCGGAAAGAAGCGGCGGGCGCGAAACCCGACGATGGCCACCAGGAACGCGGTCAGCAACCCCAGCACCGGCCACAGTTGCTTGAGCAGCGCGCCCGACCAGACGAGCACCAAGGCTGCCAGCGCCAAACATAGGATTTCGATGGACCGGGTACTGCGCACGGTTCAGTGGAACCGCGCCGCGGCCGAAACCGACCCTGCGCCGCCGACGGTAGGCACCTTCAGTTCCTGAAGCGCCCGCTTGACGTCAGGGTCGCGCTCGAGCAGGGGCGCGCCCGGGTCGGGCGTGCCAGGCGGTTTTGGCTCGCGCGCAAGTTCGATATCGGGGGAGATGCCGCG
>DATLVV010000213.1:0-4871 GCA_035577165.1 Steroidobacteraceae bacterium
CCTCAAATTTCACGGTGGCGCGGATCTGAAGGAAATCAACAAGGAAAACCTCGCCGCGCTCGACAAGGGCATCGCAAATCTGGAGCGGCATGTCAGCAACGTGCGCAATCACTACGGGCTGCCTTGTGTGGTGTCGGTGAACCACTTCACTGCCGACACCGATGCGGAACACGCGCTTCTCGCCAAGAAAATGGCGACCCTCGATGTGCCCTTGGTGCTGGCGCGGCATTGGGCTGAAGGCGGGGCCGGCGCGGCCGATGTCGCGCGCAAAGTCGTGGAAATCGTCGAGAAAGGCGCTTCGAATTTTCGCTATGTCTACGACGAGAAGCAGACGCTGTGGGACAAGGTGAAGACCATTGCCACCAAGATTTACGGCGCTGCCGACATTTCAGCCGATTCGAAGATCCGCGCGCGCATGGAAGAGCTGCAGAAGAGCTATGGTCACTACCCGGTTTGCATCGCCAAGACGCAGTATTCGTTCTCGACCGATCCTGCCTTGCGCGGCGCGCCGAGCGGGCACATGGTCAACATCCGCGAGGTGCGTCTTGCTGCCGGCGCGGAATTCATCGTGGTCGTGTGCGGCGATGTCATGACCATGCCCGGACTGCCCAAAGTGCCTTCGGCCGACAAGATCGACATCGACGCGCAGGGCCGCGTGGTCGGACTGTTCTGATCTACTCGCCGAGCACTGTGCCGACGCTGAGTCCGGCCGCTGCGCAAACTTGCGCGGCGGCCAGCTTCTTGCCGCCCTCGTAGCGCAGTTTGAACACTTCGATCTGACCACCCTGCGCCGCGATGAACATGCTCTCTTCGCCGATGGCGGTGACGGCGCCCACGGCACCCTTGACCTCGCCAAAGGTGCGCGCAGGGTGTTTGCGAGCGGCATGAAGCTGCAATTTCTTGCCCTTGAACAGGGTCCATGCTGCCGGAGCCGGATCGCAGCCGCGGATCAGGTTGTAGACCAGGTCCACGTGGTTGTGCCAATTGACGCGCGCTTCGGGGTCGCGGCACCAACCTTCGTAGCTCGCGCGCGATTCGTCTTGGACCTTGCCCACGGCGCCGCGATTGACGACCAGATCGGCCGCCTCCTGCAGGGCCGCGACTCCCATCGGAAACAGCCGGTCGAAATATACGCTGCCGAGGGTGTCGTCGGGACCGATGGGTGTTTCCTTCTGCAGCAGGACGGGGCCCTCGTCGAGGCCATCCGTGGGCCTGAAGATGGTGAGCCCGGTGCGCAAGTCGCCGCGGATGATGGGCCAATTGATGGAACTGGGGCCCCGATAGTGGGGCAGCAATGACGGGTGGAACTGAATCATGCCGTGGCGCGGAATCGTGACGAAATCCTGCGGCGCGAACTGCAGTACGTAGGCCATGACGCCGAGATCCGTGTCGAGCGCGCGCATGGCCTGGCGCGCCTCCTCGGTCTTGAGCGACGCTAGCTGATAGACCGGAATGCGCCGCTGCTCTGCGGCGAGCCTCAGTGGATCTGCCGGGACCCCGGCTTTTTCCGGGGCACAGAACACGCCGGCGACGGTATCGCCTTTGTCGAGGAAGGCATCGAGAGCGGCCTTGCCGAAGTCCCTCTGGCCTACGATGGCAATCCGCATAACCCACTTCCCCCATTGGCAAAAGAGCAATAATATATCATATATCAAAGCTTCGGGTTCGGGCGTAGAATCCCGAAGGTTGCCCGTTCGTTTCCCGCGCCGTCATTCGCCGGCCCGGTATCGTATAAACGTTAAATCCGTAGAATCCGCGCAATCAAAGGAGCTTGTATGGCCGGCCGCAATTTCCTGTTCGTTCCCGGACCCACCAACGTCCCCGACCGCGTCATGCGTTCCATGGCGGTTGCGATGGAGGACCATCGTTCCCCCGTCTTCCCCGAACTGACTCAAGCATGCCTGCGCGCCCTGAAGCCGGTGTTCAAGACCACTTCCGGCAGTCCGATTCTGTTTCCGTCCTCCGGCACCGGGTGTTGGGAAGCGGCCCTCACCAACTGCCTCGATCCCGGCGACACGGTGCTCATCGCCCGATTTGGCCAGTTCAGCCATCTCTGGGCGGACATGTGCGCGCGGCTGGGGTTCGAGGTGGAACTGCTGGAGACGCCCTGGGGAGAAGGTGCTCCGATCGAGCGCCACTTGGAATTGCTGACCGCCGACAAACGCCACCGGATCAAGGCGGTATTGGTGTGCCAAAACGAAACTGCCACCGGCGTGACCAGCGACGTCGCCGCTATACGCCGCGCCATGGACAGCGCCAAGCACCCAGCCCTGCTGTTCGTGGACTCGGTCAGCGCGCTGGCCAGCATCGATTTCCGCATGGATGAATGGGGAGTCGACGTCTGCGTCAGCGGCTCGCAGAAGGGCCTGATGCTGCCTGCGGGACTCGGGGTCACCTGTGTCAGCCCCAAGGCGCTCGACGCCGCCAAGCGAGCGACCTCGCGGCGCTGCTACTTCGACTATGCCGACATGGTGAATGCCAACGCGACGGGATATTTTCCGTACACGCCGTCGATACCGATGCTGTACGGCCTGCGTGAGTCGCTGGCCATGCTCGCCGAGGAAGGTTTGGAAAACGTGTTCCGGCGCCATCACTACCTCGCCGCCGGCGCGCGTGCCGCCGTGCTCGAGGGATGGAAGCTCAAGCTGTGCGCGGTAGCGCCAAAGTGGCATTCGGACACCGTGTCGGCCATCATGGTGCCCGACGGCATCAACGGCGCCGAGGTCATCGCGCACGCCTTCACACGCTACAATCTTGCGCTCGGCGCCGGGCTGTCCAAGGTCGCTGGCAAATTGTTTCGCATCGGTCACCTGGGCGATCTCAACGAACTCATGTTGCTCGGGGGCATTGCCGGAGCGGAGATGGCCATGCTCGATGTCGGCGCGAAACTCGAGCCGGGCAGCGGTGTGGCTGCCGCACAGAACTATTGGCGCAGCCATCCGCCGGTACGCCTCTCCGACGATTCTGCGACGGCGCAAGCCGGCATCGCCGCATGACGGGGCGCATCGTGTTCCTGGACCGCGCCTCGCTCAAGGCAAAGGTCCGCAAACCCTCCTTTGCAAGCGAGTACATCGAGCACGAAAAAACCGCCGAGGCTGAGATCGTCCCACGACTGCGCGATGCCTCCGTCGCCATCATCAACAAGGTGCCGATGCGGGCCGCGACGTTGCGGCAACTGCCGCAGCTCAAGATGATCGCCGTGGCAGCCACCGGCTATGACGTGGTGGACGTTGCCTATTGCAAGGAACACGGCATCGCCGTCGCGAACATCCGCAATTACGCAGTGCACACCGTGCCCGAACATGCCTTCGCCATGATCCTGGCGCTGCGGCGCAATCTGCTTGCCTACCGGCAGGACGTCGAAAACGGCGTATGGAACAAATCCGATCAATTTTGCTTTTTCACGCATGATATCGGCGACCTCTACGGCAGTACGCTCGGCATCATCGGCGAGGGCGCCATCGGCCAGGGCACCGCCGCCATCGGCCGCGCATTCGGCATGCGCGTGTTGTTTGCCGATCATCCGCCGCCGAAAATGCCGGACGTCGCCTTCACGCCGCACGAGGAGGTCCTGGCGCAATCGGACGTGATCTCGCTGCACTGTCCGCTGCTGCCCGCGACGCGCAATCTGATCAACATCGACGCCTTTCGCAAAATGAAGCGCAATGCCCTGCTCATCAACACGGCCCGCGGCGGGCTGGTCGATGAGGCCGCGCTGATTCAGGCGCTCGATGAGGGCTTGATTGCAGGGGCGGGGTTCGACGTGTTGACCGTCGAGCCCCCCAGGAACGGCCATCCGCTGCTCGATGTCCGGCGTCCGAATTTCATTCTGACACCGCATATCGCATGGGCGTCCGACGGGGCCATGCAGTTCCTCGCCGACCAATTGATCGACAATATCGAGTGTTGGGCGGCGGGCAAACCGCAGCATCTCGTGACATCATAAGCCCCCCAAAGGATCAGGCTTGACCGACAATAGTGAAAAAACTCCTCTATCAGTTCGACACTGACACCCTCCCCTCGGTTTTTGACAATGTCGTGGGATATGACGGCGGCGCCGACCACATTGCCGCCTATGGCGGCGTCAACGCCAAGAACGTCGGCGGTCTGGTCGAAGGCGCCATTTTTACCCGCGCGCCCCAGCACAAAAAGAACACCGCGATCTTCATCGGCGGCGGCAACATGCCGGAGGGCGAGGCGGTGCTGGCCGCCGTGCGCCGGAAATTCTTCGCCAAATTTCGCGTCTCGGTGATGTTCGACTGCAATGGCTCGAACACGACGGCCGCGGCCGCCGTGGCATGGCTCGCGCATGGCCGCGTCCTCGCGGGTAAGCGCGCGGTCGTGCTCGGCGGCTCGGGCCCGGTGGGTCAGCGCGCCGCGGTGCTGCTGGCGCGCGAGGGCGCAACGGTGGCCATTACCGGCCGCAAGCGCGAGGTTGTGCAAGCCGCCTGCGATTCCCTGCAAGCGCGCTTCGGCATCGCGGTTCGCGCTGTCGAAGCACCCACCAACGCCGAGCGCGGCGCCGCCATCGAGGGCGCGCACATCGTCCTCGCCACCGGCGCTGCCGGCGTCACGCTCCTCGATGAGCAGCAGTGGCGCGACAGCAGCACATTGGAATTGATTGCCGACGCCAATGCCTCACCCCCCGCCGGAATCGAGGGCGTGGGTCAAGGCGACCGCGGCTTGGAAAAGCATGGCAAGATACTCTTCGGCTCCCTCGGCTTCGGTGCGCTCAAGCTCGCCCTGCATCGCGCCTGTGTCTCGCGTCTGTTCGATCAGAACGACTTGCTGCTCGATGCCGAGGAGATTTATGCCATCGCGAAAACGATGGTTGGTTGAACAGGCGGCGAAACAATGGTTACCCAAGCTTC
>DATLVV010000214.1:0-2248 GCA_035577165.1 Steroidobacteraceae bacterium
CGCCAACACCGTTTCCGTCGTGAACGGTGTCGCGGCGCGCACGTCGATCCGCACCTCGCGCGTATTCAATTCCCCGACAGGTTTCGGGCCGCGGACCACCACCGTCGAGGATCTCAAGTGCTGCAGCAGTTCTTCCGTCAAGCCGGCCGCGTCGGTCGCCCGGAACAATGCGCGCGTACCCACTCCGGTTTGGAAAATGACGACCTTGAAAGGATTGATCCGCCACCCCGCGAGCAGCGCGGCGACGGCCTGACTGTCGACGTCCGCAACTTCTTCGAGCGCGGGGGCCAGCATCGGGATCCCGCCGCGGCGCGCGATCAATTCCCCCAAATGCTCCCCGCTGCGCGTCTCGAGAATTCCTACAACCTTGGATTTCATGACGGGTATTCAACCACGAGGCCGCGCCGAATGCAGCGCGAATCGCACCCAGGAGCCTAAGATGCACCGATGTCGATCCGTACTCCATGGGTTCTCGCCCTGTCTGCATTGCTCTGCTGCATGCGGGCCGCCGCAGCCACCGAGGTTTCGTCGGCCGCAGCGGCGGATTCCGAGAGCATTCGTCAGACGTTTGTCGCGGCAATGCAGCGCGTCCGCCAGCACCTGCCGGATGTGCCTGATTCTCCGGCTCTCGAGGCCTACGTACTCCATGACTACCTGGTCGCGGCCAGATTGCGCCGCGACCTGAACGGCAAAGCGGATGATGCGCTCGATGCGCCCATCGATGCGTTTCTGCAAACGCATCAAGGCCAACCGGTCACGCACGGGTTGCGGCGCGACTGGCTGCTCAGCCTTGCTGATCGGCGCCGCTGGGAGCTCTATTTGGCGCGCTCCACCGATGTCACCGACCCGGTGCTTATCTGTGATCGTCTCGAGGCACGATTGGCTCTCGGCAACACACAAGGCCTGGGTTCCGCGGTGCTCGAACGCTGGAGTCTGCCGCAGAAGCAGCCGCCGGAGTGCGACGATGTGTTTGCATGGTTGCGGCGCCAAAATCTGCTGACTCCCGCATTGGCCGAGGCTCGCACCCGGGCTGCACTGGCGGCCGACAACCCGCGATTGGCGCGCACCTTCGCAGCGGACGTACCCGTGGCCCGGTCTGCCGCCCTGCTTCAATGGTCGGATCTGCTGGAAGCGCCCAAGCCGGCCCTGACCGTGTTGGCCACCCACCCCGCCCTGCCGGTGGAGCCGGATGCACTGGCCGCGGGATTCGAGAAACTGACGCGCGGCAATTCCGCGGACGCCCTGGATCTTCTGCCGCTCCTCCTCGCCCGCTCGAATGTGACGCCCGCCTTGAAAAACCGGCTGCTGCGCGCGGCCGCGCTCGGCGCGGCCTACGACCACGATCCTCGTGCGCCGGCAGCCTTCGACAACGTGCCGCCGGACACAATGGACACTCCGCTCGAGGAATGGCGCATTCGAACAGCGCTGTGGAACGGCGACTACGGCAAGGCCCTGGAGCGGATCGAACGCATGCCTCCGGCGCTCGCAACGCAACCCCGCTGGCGCTATTGGCGGGCGCGTGCGCTCGCGGCGACCGCGGATTCCGAAACGGCTCAAGCCTTGTTCGCGGAAATCGCCGGACTTCGGGATTATTACGGCTATCTGGCAGCGGACCGGCTGCATCGCAGCTACAACCTCAATGCACGGCCGTCGCTGGACGACCCCAAAGCGCAGGCCACGATGGCGGCCGACATCGGTCTGATTCGAGCGCACGAACTGTTTGCCTGCGACATGCCGGACGAGGCCGCCTCTGAATGGTCGGTGGTCTTGGGGGGCGCCGACCCCGCCGTCAAAGTGCAGGCGGCACATCTGGCGGCGCGCTGGGGGTGGTACTCACAGTCCATTGCGACCCTGGCACAAGCGGGTGAATGGGATGATGTTCCGCTGCGCTACCCGCGTCCCTATCCGGACATCGTCGCCGCGGCGGGCAAACTTGCAGGCGTGCCCGCAGACTGGATATGGGCGGTCATGCGCCAGGAGAGCTTGTACCGCAAGGACGCGGTTTCGCGGGCGGATGCGCGCGGCCTGATGCAAATGCTGCCGGCGACCGCCACGGCGGTCGCGCGGCGCTGGCATATTCCCCCACCCCGCAAGGACGCTCTGTTCGATCCAACCGTGGCAGTGCCGCTCGGTGCGGCCTATTTGCGCGAGCTCCTCGATCGCCACGCCGGCCAGCTTGACTTGAGCCTTGCGGCCTACAATTCCGGCGCCGCGGCGGTCGCGCGCTGGCGGCCGCCGAAGTCGATGG
>DATLVV010000215.1:0-4692 GCA_035577165.1 Steroidobacteraceae bacterium
TTATTCGACACTGCTCATTGTCATGGGTTTGTTGGTCGATCTCTTGTATGCGTGGCTCGACCCGCGCGTGAGATTCGAGCGATGAGCAGTCTCTTGGAGGATGCCGCGCGGCGCTTGCGCTCGAATCCTGCCGCCCTCGGCGCGCTCATCGTGTTCGTCTGCCTGGTGGCATTGACGTTCATCGGCCCGTGGTTCAATGCAAACGCCGGCGACACCCTGGATTGGTCGCACGTCGCCGCGCACCCCGCCTTGCAGAGCGCGCATTGGTTCGGCACGGATCGGCTCGGACGCGATCTCTACGCGCGGACGCTGGAAGGTGCCCGCGTCTCGCTGGCAGTCGGCCTGGTCGCGAGCGCCGTGAGCTTGCTGGTCGGAATCGGCTATGGCGCCATTGCCGGCTATCTGGGAGGCCGGACCGATCATGCCATGATGCGCATCATCGAGATTTTGTCCGGGCTGCCGTTGATATTCTTCGTCATCTTTCTGACCGTCATCTTCGGCCGCAGCGAATATCTCTTGTTCCTGTCGATCGGCGCGGTCGGATGGCTGACGATGGCACGCATCGTGCGCGGTCAGACCTTGAGCATTCGACGCCGGGAATACATCGAAGCGGCGGTCGCCTCGGGGGCAAGCACGGGTCGGATCATCGTCAAGCACGTGATTCCCAATGTCATCGGACCGGTAGTCGTCTACGCCACATTGACCGTGCCGCAGATCATCATGTTCGAAAGCTTCCTGAGCTTTCTGGGTCTCGGCATCCAGGAACCGCATGCCAGCCTCGGCACGCTGATCGCCGAGGGCGCCGGCGAAATGGAGGCGGCACCGTGGATCTTGCTGGTACCGGGCGGATTTCTGGCGCTGTTGTTGTTGTCGCTGAATATTTTCGGCGACGGCCTGCGCGACGCACTCGATGCGACCGAGCCTTGAATGGCCACACCGACGCTCAATGTCGAGGATCTCAGCGTCGACTTCACACATCGCGGCACGCGCATATCCGCCGTGCGGCAGGTCTCACTGCAGGTGGCGCCGGGCGAGTGCGTCGCCATCGTCGGCGAGTCCGGATCGGGCAAGACCCAGGTCTTCATGGCCGCGATGGGCTTGCTTGCGGGCAATGCATCGGTCGACGGGCGCGTGTGCTTCGAGGGCGCCGGCCTCCTGGGAACCGAGCCTGCGCAGCTGAACCGCGTCCGCGGCTCGAAGCTCACGATGATTTTCCAAGATCCCATGACATCGCTCACACCGCATTTGAAAATCGGTCAGCAGCTCGCCGAGGTGTTGGTGTGCCACCGCCAAGCGACCTGGGGCGAGGCGTTGAGCGCCGCGCGGCGGATGTTGGAGCGGGTCCGTGTGCCGGAAGCCGCGCGCCGCCTGAACCAGTACCCGCACGAGCTGTCGGGCGGCCTGCGGCAACGGGCAATGATCGGCATGAGCTTGATGTGCGATCCCGCATTGGTGATCGCCGACGAGCCGACCACGGCGCTCGACGTGACCGTGCAGGCGCAAATCATCGACCTGTTGCGCGCCATGCGCGCGGAGTTGAGCATGGCATTGGTGCTGATCAGCCATGACTTGGGAGTGGTCGCCGGACTCGCCGATAGAATTCTCGTCATGTATGCGGGCCGGATCGTCGAGAACGCCGGTGCGGCCCAGCTGCTACGGCAGCCGCGGCATCCATACACCGCGGAGCTGCTGAAATGCATTCCCAGCGTCACGGGACCGCGATGGGAGCGGCTGCCGAATCTCCCCGGCCAACCACCCCAAGCGGGAGATTCCCCGGCGGGGTGTGCGTTCGCGCCGCGCTGCCCGCGAGCCGCGGAGCGCTGCCGCAGCGAGAGGCCGTTGCTGCAAGCATCCGCCGACACCGATGGGCCGGCTCGCGGCGTGGCCTGTCATTTTCCGGTGCTGACTTGAACACGACCGGGGATCCCTTGCTGCGGATCATCGATCTGCGGGTGGTTTTCGCTGCCCATACGGCGCTCGGCGGGGTCAGTTTTGACCTTTGGCCCGGTGAGACGGTGGGCCTGGTGGGTGAATCCGGGTCCGGCAAGTCGACCCTGGCCCGGGCCGTTCTGCGCCTGGTTCGCGCGCAGGCAGGCGCGGTCCTGTGGCGCGGCCGGGATTTGTTGGCCTGCGACGCGGCGACGCTGCGCTCGCTGCGCCGCGACCTGCAAATCGTATTCCAGGATCCGCTCGCGAGCTTGAATCCGCGCATGACGGTCGGCGAAAGCATTGCCGAGCCCTTGCGCATCCATGCGGGGGTCTTGAGCGAGCGCCACTTGCGGGGGCGGGTGGCGCAGATGTTGGAGCGGGTGGGACTCGGCGCCGCCATGATGGGCCGCTATCCCCACGAATTCAGCGGCGGTCAGTGCCAGCGGATCGGCATCGCTCGGGCCATGATCCTGGAGCCGAAGCTTCTGATATGCGACGAGCCGGTCAGTTCACTGGATGTCTCCATTCAAGGGCAGATCGTCAACCTGTTGCTCGATTTGCAGCGCGATAGCGGCACCGCCATGCTGTTCATCAGCCACAATCTTGCGATCGTCAGGCATCTGAGTCACCGAATTTTGGTGATGTACGCAGGCAAGCTGGTGGAGGTCGCGCCGCGCGATGCGTTGTTTGCCGCGCCCATCCACCCGTATACCCGGGCGCTGTTGTCGGCTGTGCCGTCGGCGTCGAAGCCGGAGGTCCGCGCCGGGGCGCCGCTGCGCGCGGACGCGGGCGCGATGCCGCAGGCGTTCGACGTGGGCTGCGCATTTCGCGATCGCTGCGCGTACGCCGTGGCGCTCTGCGGCAGCACCGTGCCGCCGCTCGAGGAAGTTGCGGTTGGGCACTGGGCTGCCTGCCATCGTTCGCGGGAATTCACGGCATGATGGTATTCTTTGAGCCATGACACAACGCAAACACGTGCGCCCCAGCGAGGGGCTGGCGAATGTCCGCTATGAGATCCGCGGCAAGCTGGCCCGGCGCGCGCTGGCGTTGGAGCGGTTGGGCTACGACATCGTCTCGCTGAACATCGGCAATCCCTACGCGTTCGGGTTTAGAACGCCGGAAACCATGCGGTTGGCGATGATCGAAAACCTGCGCAACAGCGAAGGCTACGTGCATCAAAAGGGTATCTTCCCGGCGCGCGAAGCGGTCGTGATGCAGCAGCAGGAGCGCGGCGTGCGCGGGGTCACGGCCGAAGAGGTATTCATCGGCAATGGCGTGAGCGAGTTGATCGACCTGACGTTGCGCGCGCTGCTGAATCCCGGCGACGAGGTGTTGGTGCCGAGTCCGGACTATCCGCTGTGGACGGCCGCGGTAAACCTCAACAGCGGCCGTGCAGTGCACTATCCCTGTCTGGCAGCGCGCTCGTTCATTCCTGATCCAGAGGACATCGAGGCGCTGATAACGGCGCGCACGCGCGCCATCGTCGTCGTCAATCCGAACAACCCGACCGGCGCCGTGTATCCGCGCGAGACCCTGGCCGCGATTGCGAAATTGGCGGAGCAGCATCGCTTGGTGGTGCTGTCCGATGAGATTTACGATCACATTCTCTATGACGATGCCGAGTTCGTGCCGATGGCGACCCTGGTGCACAACACGCTCTGCTGCACCATGAGCGGCCTGTCCAAGGTGTATCGGGCCTGCGGTTACCGCGTCGGCTGGGCGTCCTTTTCGGGGGACACCGAAAGCGCGAGCGAGTATCTCAGTGGCCTCGAATTATTGTCGTCCCTGCGACTCTGCAGCAACGTGCCGGGCCAGTGGGCCGTGCAGACCGCTCTGGGCGGCTATCAAAGCATCCTCGAATTGACGCGTCCGGGTGGCCGTCTGTACGAGTCGCGCCAAACCATACTCGACGGCGTCGCACGCAGCAAATATCTGCGGCTGGCGCGCCCGATGGGCGCACTGTATGCCTTCGTCGAAGTGCGCGAGGACCTTCTGCCGGACTTCGACGACCAGGCGTTTGCGCTCGAGCTCTTGGAGCACAAGCACGTTCTGGTCGCGCCGGGCGTGAGCTTCAACGTGCCCTATCGAAATTGTTTTCGCATCACCAATCTGCCGGAGCCGCAAATCCTCGCCACGGTATTCGCGCGCATCGAGGAACTGCTCGAGGCACGGGCTGCGGCCGGGCCGGAACTGCAGCTCGTCGGATCCGCGGCCAAGGTTCGACAGAACTGAGCACTGAATCTCCTCTGGCCGGCCTGATGGCGGCCGTCGCGGCCGGCCATACGGTGCTTACACCGAACACCGAACTCGCGGCGGCGCTGTTCGATGCGGCCGAACGCATGTACCAGGAATCCGGCCGCGAGATCTGGCCGACCCCGCGAGTGCGCGATTTCGGCGGTTGGCTGCGGGAAGGGTATGCGGGGCGGCAGCTCCAGGATGCCGCCACGCCGCGCGCCCTCAGCGACATCGAAGAGCGCGAATTGTGGCGCGAGGTGATCGACGCAAGCGAGGTCGGCCGCGACATGCTGGACCCTGGCGGCGCGGCGCGTGCCGCGCGCCGCGCCAGGCGCGCCCTCTACGAGCACGGGATTCCGCTGCGCGCCGTCGCCGCGCAGGCCTCCGCTTTCGAGGAGTCGCGCGTGTTTCTCGGCTGGAACGGCGAATTCGCAGCCCGCTGCCGGCTGTTGGATTGCATCAGCGGCGACGAATTGCCGGCACTGGCCCCGCCCCCCACCGAGCCCCTTGCGTGGATCGAGAGTCCGG